>JAFVEU010000047.1 GCA_017475845.1 Lachnospiraceae bacterium
AGCGCCGATGAGAAGGTGCATATGCTGGTAGCCGGAGACAAGCCGGTCTCCATGGTGAAGACCGCAGGTCTCGGAATGCTGGGGATAGCTGATGCCCTTGAGCATCTGGAGCCTGATTTTCTCATAGTGGTGGGTGACAGGTACGAGGTTATGGCAGCTACCATTGCCGCAGCCTACATGAATATCAGGGTCGCCCATACCATGGGAGGAGAGGTGACGGGCACCATAGACGAGAGCATCCGCCACGCCATTACGAAATTCGCCCATGTCCATTTCCCTGCCAATAAGGATGCGGGAGAGAGGATCATAAAGCTGGGAGAAGAACCGGAGCACGTTTATGTGGTGGGCTGTCCCAGAGTTGATCATGTGCATGACCTTCTGGAAAGGGATCCTTCCATGCCAATGGATCTCTATGAGGAGTTCGGAGGAGTGGGGCCGGAATTTGATCTTTCGGAACCCTTCCTTTTAGTTTCCCAGCACCCGGTGACAACGGAGTACGGGGAAGCAAAGCAGCAGATAATAAAGACCATCAGGGCCTGTGTCAGGACAGGGCTCAATATAATCATCCTCTGGCCCAATGCGGATGCAGGTACGGAGGGGATCTCCACCGGCATCAGGCAATACAGGGAAGAGCATCCCGGGGCAAGGATACACGCCTTTAAGAATCTGCCGAATGACGTTTATACAAGGCTCATGAAGAATACTGCCTGTCTGGTTGGAAATTCTTCCAGCGGCATAAGAGAGGGGGCCTATATCGGGACTCCCTGCGTGAACATCGGTTCTAGGCAGAACGGCCGGGAGCGGGGTCATAATGTCATAGATGCGGATACGGATGAGGATCAGATCTACGAGGCAATAGAAAAACAGATAGCCCACGGCCCCTACCCCTCGGAGCCCATATACGGCGACGGCCACGCGGGGGAAAGGATAGCGGATATCCTTTCAAAGGTAGAAGTAAATGTACAGAAAAGGATAGTTTACTGATATGGATATAGCTGCATTTATCCCGGCAAGAGCCGGTTCAAAGGGGATACCGAGAAAGAATATGACAGACCTTAACGGGAAACCCCTCCTTAAGTATTCCTTTGATGCGGCAAAGAACAGCCGCTTTATAAACAGGATACTGCTTTCGACGGATGATACCGAATTTGCTGAATACGGGAAGGAAAACGGGATAGATATCCTTATGCGTCCCGATGAGCTGGCAAACGACACGGCCCTCATCAAGGATGTTATACGCTATCACCTTCTGGATCTTGCAAAAGACGGGTACGAACCGGATATCTTCATCCTACTCCAGCCCACTTCCCCCTTAAGGACTGAAAAGCATATAGATGAAGCCCTTAAGAGCCTTATAGACGATCCGGAGGCAGATGCTGTGGTGAGCCTGGTGGAGGTGCCCCATGAGTATCTCCCCATGAAGATCATGAAGACCGTGGAAGACGGCTCCGTGAAATTCTATCAGGAGGACGGGGAAAAGTTCGTGACCAGACAGACCATGCCCCATCTCTACGCAAGGAACGGAGCTGCCATATACGCCGTATATACAAAGGCTTTTCTTGAAACCGGCAGCCTCTACGGCACAAGGTGTATTCCCTATTTCATGAAGGAAGAGGAATCCATCGACATAGATTCCTATTTCGAGCTTTTCCTTGTGGAGAGCATAATGAAAGACCTGGACAGCTGGGAGAAAAAAAGAGGTATTAATGAGTTATAAAGACATAGAATTTGAAAAAGATGCCCTGTTCCTGGTAACGGGAGGAGCGGGCTTTATAGGGTCGAATCTCTGCGAGGCCCTGTTAAACAAGGGCTGCAGGGTCCGCTGCCTTGACGATCTCTCCACGGGCAAGCAGGAAAACGTTGATATTTTTAAGGATGATCCGAAATTTAACTTTATCAGGGGGGATATAAAGGACCTGGATACCTGCATGAAGGCCTGCGAAAATGTGACCTATGTGATGCATGAGGCTGCCTGGGGGTCGGTACCGAGAAGTATCGAGATGCCCCTTTTCTATGAGGAGAATAATATCCGGGGCACCCTTAACATGATGGAGGCCGCGAGACAGAATAAGGTCAAAAAGTTTGTCTATGCCTCCAGTTCCTCTGTTTACGGGGATCATCCGGTACTGCCGAAAAAAGAGGGACAGGAGGGAAATCTCCTTTCTCCCTATGCTCTTACAAAACGGGCGGATGAAGAGTACGGAAAGCTCTATCATAAGCTTTACGGCCTTGATACCTACGGACTCAGGTATTTCAATGTCTTCGGAAGACGGCAGGATCCCGACGGGGCCTATGCTGCGGTCATCCCGAAATTCATAAAGCTGCTCATAAACGGCGAAAGACCTGTGATCAACGGGGACGGAAAGCAGAGCAGGGATTTCACCTATATCGAAAATGTGATAGAGGCAAATATGAAGGCCTGCAAGGCAGGGAGTGATGCAGCCGGAGAGGCTTATAACGTGGCCTACGGCGGCAGGGAATACCTTCTTGACATATATTATCTTCTCTGTGAAGCTCTGGATAAGAAGACCGAGCCTGTTTTCGGTCCCGAGAGGTCGGGGGATATAAGGCACAGTAATGCGGATATCAGCAAGGCAAGGGAAATGCTTCACTATGACCCGGAGTATGACTTTGAGAGGGGAATAAAGGAAGCCATCGACTGGTACAGGGAAAATCTGTGAGATATATCTGCAGAAAAAAGATACTTTTTGCTTCTATGATCATGTCAGCATTTATGCTGTTCACATGTCTTATTTTGTCTGTTATCTCAAGGGGCGGTAACGCCGGCCGCCTTGTGAAGATAAACGAAGTGTGCACATCAAATATCCACGCGTTCATAACTGAGGACGGAGAGCACCCGGATTATGTGGAGATCTATAACGGGGAGGATAAGGAAACAGACCTCTCCGGCTGGAAGCTCTCCGACAGCAGGAATAACGGGAATGTATGGACCTTTCCGGAGGTGAGTATCGGAGCCCGGTCCTATCTTCTCATCAGCTTAAAGGGCAGGGAAGACGATCCCTTAAGTGCATCCTTTACCCTGCCCTCTAAGGGGACGGAGCTCTTTTTATCGGATCCCCATAACGTCCTTGCGGACAGCATAGAGATCCCAGAATTGAAGTACGATACGGTCTACGGCAGATCAGAGGACGGGACGGGGCTTTTTAAGATACTGTCACCGACTCCCGGTTTCGGAAACGCTTATGCGGAGGAAAGGGTATTCCCGAGCCTTAAAGAGCCTGTATTCTCTGCAGAAAGCGGTTTCTACGGGGATTCCCTAACGGTCTCCATATACTCTCCCGACGGGGCGGAGATAAGATACACTCTGGACGGCAGTGAACCGGACAGGGATTCCCTTCTCTACACCGGACCCCTTAGCTTAAGCGACGCGTCGGACAGGGAAAACGTCTATTCCGTGATACGGGATACCTCGGTATTTTACTATGATTATTACAATATCAGGGATTATAGGATGCCTGAAATGAAGCTCGACAAGTGTAATGTGATCAGGGCAAAGGCCTTTTCCGGCCGGGGAGAGGAAAGCGGCACCGTTACAAAGAGCTTTTTCCTGGGCTTTGATGATAAAGAGATGTACGAGGGCATAGGCATTGTCTCTCTGGTGGCGGATCCGGATGACCTTTTCGGGAGCGAAAAGGGGATCTATGTGCTGGGAGACAAAGGAAAGGAAGAGCTCCGGAAAAGATATAAGAAAAATGAGGAGGCCGCCGCCCTTATCGCAGCAGATCCCTCTCTTCCCCTGGACGGCTCGGTAAAGATAGGAAAGGTGGGATTCAACAGGAATTCCGACGGGAATTATACGGAACACGGAATAGCCTGGGAGAGGGAAGCGGACTTAACTTATTTTAACGGGGATCACGACAGCATCATTTTACAGCAGGCCGTGGGCATAAGGGTGAAGGGCAACAGCTCCAGACAGTATCCCATGAAGGGCTTTAATATCTATTCCAGAAACGCTTACAGCGGACAGGATCATTTTGACGCTCCCCTTTTTGAGGGGAGGGATAATATAAGCAGGATCGCTCTTTCCGCAGGGGGGAATGACCGCTACACCCTTACAAAGGATCCCTTTTTCTCGGAGAGGATAAGGGAAACGGGCATTGATGTGGCCGCCGCCAGATTCGGAAAACCTCTTTACCTTTTCTTAAACGGGGAATTCTGGGGAACCTATGTGATGTCGGAAAGGCTTGACGAGAACTTCTTTTCCGCAGAATACGGCGTGAATCCTGACAATGTGGTCTTCATTAAGGAAGGGGAAGTGGGGGCGGGAAATAAGGAGGATATCCACTACTATTTCGCATTTCTCGATCTCTACGCGGACAGGGATTTTTCGGATGGGGAACAGTACAGGGAGTTTTGTGAGGCGGTGGATATGGACAGCCTTTTTGATTACTATTCCCTTAGGATCTTTGCGGAGTACGGCATGGACTGGCCCCATTTAAACTATGGCTACTGGCGTGTGAGAGACCCGGAGGAGGGGCCTTACGGCGACTGTAAGTGGCGATTTGTGAATTTTGACAACAATATCTCACTGGACTATGAAAAGATAGATGTGGATATGCTTAATGTCCTCTTTAACGGATCGGATATCATCGGCCCGGATGAACTCTTTACCGCGTTGTGGGAGAACCAGGACTTCAGGGAAGCCTTCAGAAAACGCTTTAGCGAGGTTACAGAGAAGGTATTTTATTCCGACGAGGCCATCAAAGCCTATGACGACATTGCGGAAGAATTCCGGAAACCGGTCTCTTCAAGCTACGGACGCTGGTACGGCAGGGAATCCGGCTATGATGAGAGCTATTTTGATCTTAAAACCGGAAGGATAAGGAAATTCCTTAAAGAACGGGCAGAACACCTGGGGCCGGTTTATGAGAAGGATCTTAATTGAAGAGAAAGTGCCTGTCGTTTACAAAGTTTTAATTGAGTGAACCCCTGTATTATGGTACAATAGTAGGCGGTGGGCCGTGTGAGTGCATGGCCCGGAGAAAAGGGTCTTCCGGCGTTTCAGGATAAAGACGGAGACCGGGTATTCACTATTCTATTATGGAGGAAGAAAACTGATGGCAAACAAATGGGTCTACACCTTTAAAGAGGGGAACATGTCCATGAGGAATCTGCTGGGGGGTAAGGGCGCAAACCTTGCGGAGATGACCGAGATCGGTCTTCCGGTACCCTTGGGATTCACCATTACAACCGAGGCCTGCACCCAGTATTATGAGGACGGCAGGAAGATCAATGATGAGATCATGGGCCAGGCTATGGAAGGCGTTGCCTGGATGGAAAAGGAAAACGGAAAGAAATTCGGGGATCTGGAGAACCCTCTTCTCGTTTCCGTACGTTCCGGCGCCAGAGCATCCATGCCCGGCATGATGGACACCATCCTGAACCTGGGACTCAATGATGATGTTGTTGCAGCTATGATAAAGGGTAATCCCGATCCTGCCTTCGAGCGTTTCGTTTACGATTCATACCGCCGTTTCATCCAGATGTTCTCGGATGTGGTAATGGAGGTCGGAAAGAAGTATTTCGAGCAGCTTATCGACAAGATGAAGGAAGAGAAGGGCGTTGAGTATGACGTGGACCTTACGGCTGCCGACTTAAAGGAGCTGGCAGAACAGTTCAAGAATGAGTACAAAAAGCAGCTGGGAAAAGACTTCCCTTCAGATCCCGTTGAGCAGCTGAAGCTGGCTATTGAAGCCGTATTCCGTTCATGGGATAACCCCAGAGCCAATGTTTACCGCCGTGACAACGATATCCCTTACAGCTGGGGAACAGCCGTAAACGTTATGCCCATGGTATTCGGTAACTTAAATAACGAGTCCGGTACCGGTGTTGCATTTACCCGTGATCCCGCCACAGGTGAAAAGAAGCTTATGGGTGAGTTCTTAAAGAACGCCCAGGGCGAGGACGTGGTTGCCGGTGTCCGCACACCCATGCCTATAGCTCAGATGGAGCAGGAATTCCCTGAAGCATATGAGCAGTTCATAAATGTATGCGAAACCCTTGAGAACCACTATCATGACATGCAGGATATGGAGTTCACCGTAGAGAATAA
>JAFVEU010000048.1 GCA_017475845.1 Lachnospiraceae bacterium
AGATTGAGTTCAGTACGGAAGACCGGGTGCTTAGCGGCATAGGCGAAGTGGACAGGGTACTGGGAGGCGGTATCGTAAGAGGCTCCATGGTGTTGGTCGGAGGAGATCCCGGTATAGGGAAATCCACGCTCCTTTTGGAAGTCTGTATGCACCTTGCGGGTGCAGGACACAACGTGCTCTATGTGTCCGGAGAGGAGTCCTTAAGCCAGATCAAGCTCCGGGCAGACAGGCTGGGGGTTTTCAGCGATTCCTTAAAGCTCTTCTGCGAGACCGATCTGGATCTCATTACCGCGGTCATAGATAAGGAAAGGCCGGAGCTGGTGGTCATTGATTCCATACAGACCATGTTCAACGAGAATGTGGGAGCAGCTCCCGGTTCCGTTTCCCAGATAAGGGAGACTACGGCAGTGCTCTTAAGGATCGCCAAGGATCTGGGGATCACCATCTTTATAATCGGCCATGTCACCAAGGAAGGAGCTGTGGCGGGACCCAGGATCCTTGAGCACATGGTGGATACGGTGCTCTATTTCGAAGGTGACAGCAAGGGGGCTTACAGGATCCTTCGCAGTGTAAAGAACCGCTTCGGCTCCACCGATGAGATCGGAGTTTTTGAAATGGACGAGAAGGGTCTCACGGAGGTTTTGAACCCTTCCGAATATCTGCTGTCCGGAAGACCCGAGAACGCAGGGGGTTCAGTGGTAAGCTGCTGTATGGAGGGCACGATACCGCTGCTTATCGAGATACAGGCTCTGGTCTGCGATACGGCCTTCGGCTTCCCGAGACGCCAGGCCAGCGGCACGGATCTGAATAAAGTGAACCTCCTGATGGCGGTCCTGGAAAAAAGGGCCGGTCTGAAGCTTTCAAATCTCGATGCCTATGTGAATCTTGCGGGAGGCATCAGGGTAAACGAGCCCGCCCTGGATCTGGCTATCTGCTTTGCCATTGCATCCTCCTATATGAACCGCCCTCTGGAGCAGAACATGGTGGCCTTCGGAGAGGTGGGATTATCTGGAGAAGTGAGGTCCGTGACCCAGACCCTGCAAAGGATAAACGAAGCCAAACGCCTTGGCTTTGAGACCGTATTTCTTCCGTATGCTTCCCTTAAGGGCCTTAAAAAGCCTGAGGGGATAAAGCTTGTGGGGGTAAGGAACGTGAAAGACGTGCTGGGGAGCGGGAACTGAGGAATGGGGACAGAGGAGTTATAACAGACGGGTTATAACAGGCTGTTGTTCTGCTTATCGATATAAAGCTTTTTATCCGCGCGCTTCATGCAATCGCAGGCGGTGTCATAATTGTCTTTCATTTCATCAAAACCTATGCTGACACCCAGTTCATAGGGAAGATTATTTTCCTGCTGCTTTTCTGACAACACTTCCCTGAGCTTACCGATGATCTGATCCGGATGATCACCTTCTGCCGGATCCTGAATGATGATGGTAAACTCGTCTCCCCCGTATCTTCCGAGAAAAACCGGGGAATTTACCTGTTCGCAGGTCTGTCTCAGTGCTTCCGCAACGATGACCAGCGCACGGTCTCCCTCAGCATGTCCGTAGGTATCGTTGATCCTCTTAAACTTGTTGATATCCAGCATCATTATAAATATGCGGGAATCCTCGCTGTATTGGAGCTGATCCATGAAACGGTTGATCTGTCTCCGGTTATTCAGATGGGTCAGATCATCTATGGAGATCAGGGTCTGGATGTTCTGTATGTAGAAACATAACCACATGATGGTATATCCGAAGCAGAATGTGGGAGCGTTAAGAGCCACGACCTGAAGCATTCCGAATGCACCCACTCCGAAGGGAATAGTCCCGATAAAGAGGAACCGCCGTTTTTCCTCCCTTAATTCCGACCGCCCCGCATATACTACGGAAAGGATGAAACCGGCCAGAAGGTAGCATGACGGCAGTGCGATGAGCAAAGGCATGTAAAGACTGTTCACGTCATTGTTTTCGTTGATCCAGAACTGAGGGGATACGATATAGGCGACGGTGATGAACAGTATTGAAAAAGCGATGGGAAGAAAGCACAGGTGTCTCTTCTTCATGTTTTTAGTGAAGGGTATCTTTTCCGAAACGGCTATGAACATGAACACGCCGTATGCCATCAGACGTAAAAGGACATAATTCGTAAAATTGAAAAGGACCACCAGCTCCCTTACCCTGGGAAACAGGCCGCTCAACATCGCAGCCCAGCAGGCATCGGAAATAAAGTACAGGATAAAGGTGATTATAGCCCTTCCGAACCATATCTGCTTTTCCTGCTTGGTGTTATAGATCCTGTCGGTGATCAGGATCAATAGCAGTATTATCACGCATACTACGCTTGATTCGGTATAAAATACTAAATAATCAAATCCCATACGCCACCACACCCTGTTCGGAAATGATTAGGACAACTTTTTTACTATTTTATCACATTCCGGGGTGAAATATAGATATTTTTATAAAAGTGTTTCCGCAGCGTTTCCGGCGCATAATTTCCGGCACTTGGCAGCCGGCGCGGGAATTGCGGTTTTTATGACCTGTGAGCGCTGCACCTGCGCTTTGGGTCATAGCCGCGGAGTGGGAATTTCAGTTTTAATGACCTGTGAGCGCTGCACCTGCGCTTTGGGTCATAGCCGCCAGCGCGGGAATTGCGGTTTTTATGACCTGTGAGCGCTGCACCTGCGCTTTGGGTCATAGCAGCCGGCGAAGGAGTCTCGGCGCCAATGACCTAAAAGCCCA
>JAFVEU010000049.1 GCA_017475845.1 Lachnospiraceae bacterium
CCGGCTACCAGCATATGCACCTTCTCATCGGCGCTGAAGCCGTCATTTATCAATATATCCTCCAGGTCGCCGTACTTGTCGGTTAATGCCTGTCCACCCAGTATCACTTGCAGGGTGAGGTCAGGATGCTCTTTTATGGCTTTCATTGCCGACTTTATGGAACTGTAATTGGCTCTTCCGCCTAAAAATACACAGATTTTTCTCATTTATTCTCGAATCCCTCCAAATCATCAAAACCTATTATATCATCAAAGGAGAGATCCCGCTTAACCTTATGTCCCAGAACCTCCTTATAGTACTTAGTAGGGATCCCCGTTCCCGGTTTCTTATAGCCTATCATATCCTCCGTAAGGGCCGTACCCTTCGGTATCTCCTTTACCGCCACTATGCTCTTCTGGAAAATGACCTTCATGTCCTCATAGCTGCTCACGTCCTTTTTGTCCACGGGGTTATCAAGGGCGATCTCCAGATTCTTTATGGAAGAGCAGAGCATTTCCATTTCATGGGGCTCCATTGACATCTTTGCGTCCGGACCGTACATCTTCTTACTTAAGGTGAAATGCTTTTCCAGAAGGTGTGCTCCCCTCTGGAATGCCGCGATGGCAGCCCATTCCCCGCTGCTGTGGTCGGAAAAGCCCAGAGGCACTCCTTTGTATCTCTCCTTAAATAAGTCGATGATATTCAGTCCCACGTGCCGGGGATCGCAGGGGTATTCCGATGAACACTGCATCAGAGCTACGTTGCAATTCCGCTTTAAGAATATCTCCATACACTCGTCCAATTCTTCGAGAGAGCTCATGCCGCTTGAAACGATGACCGGCACCTTTGCCTCCGCCAGATGTACGAGATAGGGGATGTTTGTTATCTCCCCGCTTGGCACCTTAAAGCAGTCAATGCCCAGCTCCAAAAGGAAGTCGACAGCTTCAATGGAAAAGGGTGAAGACATGAATTCCACCTTATTTTCCTTTGCACATTCCTTAAGCTCCTTCCATTGATCCATATCAAAGGCTGTCCGCTTAAAGAATTCGTATCTTCCCTCTCCCTTAAAATAAGGGGGCTTCGGGGCATTTTTTATGGTCTCTGCTTCGGATATATGGGTCTGGAGCTTTACCGCATCCACCCCGCATTCAGCCGCGGCTTTTATCATGCACTTCGCCTGCCCCAGGGAACCGTCGTGGGTCATTCCGAGCTCTGCGATTATCTTTCTCTTATTAAGATCCATTTTCTGTCGATGTCGCTCCTTTCCGGTTCAGATCGTCAGATGATACTTATCATATCCTCCGCCGCCTTTTTCGGCACATAATAATTCATTTCCTCGTCCACGTAATACTTAATGCTGCCGTCCTCCTTAAGGGGAACCACCTCCGAGCGGTGGATGGGATATCCCAAAGCGATCGTAAACAATATCTCCATTTCCTTATCTGTCCCCAGTATCCCGGCTATGTCCTCCCGGTCCATGTTTGCGATGATACAGCTTCCCACGCCCTTTTCCCAGGCGGCCAAAGTCATATTTGCCGCAGCGATCCCCGCATCGGTATTTATCCATTTAAGGTTCTTATTCTTATCCTTCATAACAAGGACATAGAGTACAGGTCTCTCCCCTTCCTTCGGCCTTCCCCTGTCTTCCGGAAGATAGGCTGCAAACCTTAGATGTTCAAAGATCTTATCTGCCTTTTCCCTGTCACGGACAAAGACATATTTAAGCTCCTGGGTATTCCCTGCAGAGGAAGAGAGCCTTATGGCCTCCTTCATGCTGTCTATGACTTCCTCGGGAACGCTCCGGTTCTCATCGAATCTTCTGTAGCTTCTCCTTGTCTTAAAAAGTGATATGAGATCCATTCATATACTCCTTTGCGGCTTCCATTATATCAAGGGTAAACAAGGTCTCGGTGGGAAGGGCGTTTTCATAGGTGCTGCTCACCACATGGAAGCCTCCGTCTATGATAAAGGCAGCGGCTATCTTTTGGGGATCCCCGTAACGCCCGAAGACCTCCATAAGGATCTCAAAGCGCTTTAAGTATCCGTCTTCCGGATGATCCCTCATATCGTTACGCATATATCTCACGCACTCAAACTCCAACGGAGCCTTATTTCCCACCGGGTCCACCCCGTAAAACCTCTCCCCGTCGTCCAGAAGATTGTACTGATGCAGGTCCCTATGTATCACATACTTTTCAGCGGAAGAAAACACTTCTTCAAAAAGCTCTGTTGCTTCCCTTAAGGCCTTTTCCGCTTCCTCCTTCATATAAGGGACCCCGGGAAGGGTCTTCTGCTTTTTTATCAGTTCTTCATGATAGTCCGGAAGATACCTTATCTTTCCCGCTTCACTCACCTTTCCGGCCTTTTTGAACACCAGAGAGTAAAAGCTCTTTAACCGCTCCGTCTTTTCAAAGGTGCCGAAGCCCGTATCCCGTACCTTTTCAAGAAGCAGGGCATGGCTCTTTGTGTCATGATCGTAAAGGGCGCACATGTAGCCCCCTTCCCTGCTTCCCGGCAAAAGCCGCATGGCTTCCAGCTCACGCTCATAGCGGTTTAAGAAAGGGGGAATAAGCTTTATCACCGCATCCCCGTAGATCGTACCGGGCGCATCCAGCACCAGTCCGTAACGGGAGCGTTGGAAAGGTGTAAGCTCATCGATCTCCCATTTGTCACAGAGTCCCGGAAGGCGGGCATAGACCCCATCTATCCACTCCCTGCACTCCTTTTCCCTGTCCCTTAACAGGTACTGTTTCAATCCTTCCGTAAATAAAATTTCCTTATCCATGGATACGCCTTATGAGATCCACTATTGTTTCCATGCTGTTTTCTTTCCAGAAATCATTCAGATCGTAAGCGGGAGCCGATTCCTTTGCCGCATCCGTAAGGGCTGCCAGCTCCTCCGGGGTCTTGAACATCTTTGCATACCCTTTGTCCAGTATCCCCTTCATGGCCACCGCCATGGGATGGTCGTAGATAAAGGTTGCGAGCTCAAAACCCATGCCCTCAAGGATCGCCGTGGACTCCACCCCGACCTGCATGTGGCTTTCCGCAAAAAGAGAATAAAGAGGGGTCTTTCTGTCCCCGATGATCCTGACTCCGGATTCCTTTACCCCGGGATATTTATCCATATAGATATCATATTCCATGGGATGGAGCTTAAAGATCACATTGAGTTCCGGCCTGAGCTTCTTTAACCCCGCTGCAGCTTCAAACAGCTCTTTTCCGTATTTTACTCCGGATAAAAAGACTATGGTGTTTTTATCCTGCTTCCTCTTATCCTTTGGATAATCCTTCATCATTATATCATGAAAAGGAAAACCGGTGGAAAGCATGTGTCCTTCCGGCACTCCGGGCCTTGTTTCCTCATTCCAGAATTCGCCGAAGGAGAAATACCATAAGGGTCCCTGGGGGAAGGGGATGTTCTCGGGAAACCAGAGGGTATTTGTCCCATGCTGCAGCTCTATGGTCTTTATCCCTCTCTCTGTTGCGATCTCGTTTATGATCTCCGCGTCAAAGCTCCGCCCCACCACCTCGATTATCACCTTCGGACTGATCTTACCGAGGAGCTTTTCATACTCCCTTTTCCTGTATTTATAGAGGAAGAAAAGGACAGTGGCCCTTTCCGCAAAGTCTCCGGTATCGGGATGAAGGTCATAGTTTTCGCTTAAGTCCCTGAAGGGCTCCTCCATGTCCTTTTTTATCTTTTCCTTTA
>JAFVEU010000050.1 GCA_017475845.1 Lachnospiraceae bacterium
AACGCCGGTCCTGCAGGGACTTTTCCGTATATCGAAGGCCTTCCCCTCACAGAAGTCCCAGTTAAAGGTGGGGATGAGAATGGTCCCGCCCGGGCCTATTATATCTATGATACCGTCGATAAGTTCGTTCATGTCACCCTTCTCGCCGTTTTCGATACAGGTGTAAAGAAGGGTCTTCACGTCAGATGCGATCCAGACGCTGTCATCTTTTTTTAAGCCGAAATATTCGGGGATCTTCCTTAGGGGCACGTAATCCATCTCTTATTCTCCCTCAAAAAAACCGATATTTAAGTCGCAGTCCCCCTCAACTCCGGGGACAGAACCCTTTTCACTGTACTGCCAGATCATCATTTCATACGGAAAATAAGGCAGATGCTCATCCTCGGAGATATAGTCCGCGAACCATTTCTGATACTCCTCCAGCTCCGAAAGCTCTGTAAGCATCATGAAGGTCTTGATATTTCCGTAGATTATGGGGGTATATCCGGCCTCCTTTATCCGCTCACAGAAGGCAATGGCATTCTTTGTCATCTGCTCCTTTGACAGATCCTTTGTCCTGGGAGGGCTGTCGTAATTCTCGATCTTTTCCAGATCATAGGCTAGGGGGCAGCTTATCTCCTTGTCCTTAATGCATTCCAGGACAAAATCCGCTTCCTTGCGGGCCTCTTCCTCATCCACGGCCTGTGAGAAGAAATAGGTACCGGTCTTAAGTCCCGCCCCGGCGGCATTTGTTATGTTGTCGTCAAAGAAATCATCCTTCACGATGGCCCCGGAGGCATAACCTCTTACACCGGCCCTGATATAGGCAAATCTGACTCCCGAAGCATAGACCTTTTCCCAGTCCACTTCTCCGTTGTATTTGGAAATGTCGATCCCTTTTAATCCTCTGGAAACGCCGTCCTCCGCATAGCTGACGGTGCCGTCTTCATTACGGATAAAGCCCTCGCTCTTAAGGGTGTTTTTCTTAAGGCTTTCATCCACTTCAAAAAAATAAAACCTGTCTTCGTCCGCAAGCACAATATCGTCAGGGAAAAAGGATTTCAATATCTGCAGCATGGAATATCCGGACTGGGCCATTTCCTTCAGCTTTGACCTGAAAAGATCCCCCTCGTCCGGAGCAGCCTCTATTATCTCTTCGTTCTCTGCGGAAGCTTCTTCCTTAGCCTTTCCCCTTAAGGCAAAGACCAGTGTAACAATTAAGAGTATTACAGATATAAATGTAATGAGGACCGCATAAAAATACAGCCCTCCCGAGCCGACTCTCTTCTTTTTCATAATGGGATTATACCACATTTTTCCGGGTCAAAGGGAGGTCAAAACGGAATCATCCCCGTAACTCCTTGACGAATCCCGGAAAATATTATATAGTTCTCATTTGTGATATATCCCTTGCTCACGGAAGACGTGGGCCAAAGACCAAAAGGAGGAAAAAATGAACAAGTACGAAATGGCCGTTGTAATAAACGGCAGACTTGACGAGGATGCGAAAAATGCGGTCCTTGACAAGGTCAAAGCGCTTATCGAGCGTTTTGAAGGCACGATCAAGAACGTGGACGAGTGGGGCAAGAAGAGATACGCCTACGAGATCCAGAAGTCAAAAGAAGGCTATTATAACTTCATCAAATTCGAAGCAGAGCCCGGTGCTCCTGCAGAGATAGAACACAGAATGCGTATTATGGATGGAGTCGTAAGATACCTTATCGTAACGGATGATCTTCCGGAGAACACACAGTTAAGTAAAGAAGAGGCTCCTGCAGAGGATGCTTCGTCAGATGAGGTTCCTGTGGAAGAAGCTCCCGAGGTTCCGGAGAGCAAAGAAGAGGCTTCCGAAGAAGCTTCCGAAGAGGCTCCGGCAGAAGAGAGCGCAGCCGGGGAATAAGGATCACGCGACACCCGTTTAATGGAAAGTGAGGCAAAATATGAATGTAGTAGTTTTAGTGGGGCGCCTTACAAGAGATCCTGATATCCGTCAGTCCCAGGGTGAAAACCAGACAGTTGTTGCCCGGTACACACTGGCAGTAGACAGAAGGTTCAGCAGAAACAATTCCGAACAGAGTGCAGACTTCATCAGCATGGTCTCCTTCGGAAAGACCGCGGAGTTCATCGAGAAGTATGTGAGGAAGGGAACAAAGCTGGTAGTCAGGGGACGTATCCAGACCGGTAGTTATACCAACAGAGACGGACAGAAAGTTTACACAACAGATGTTGTGGGAGAGGACGTGGAATTTGCCGAAAGCAAGAAAGCGTCCGAAGGAGCTGACGGAGGAGCGTCATATTCGGAACCCCGGGGAGATGCGGGCAGCAGCTATTCCGGCGGTGCTGATGACGGATTCATAAATGTACCCGACGGTATAAATGAAGAGCTTCCGTTTGCATGAGCTTAAAGATCAGATTTTAAATAAACAGGAGATATGATTATGCCATTCAACAGAAATAATGATCGTGCAGAACACCCCAGACGCGGGGGAATCCGCAGAAGGAGAAAGGTTTGTGTATTCTGCGGAAAAGACAGTGTTATCGATTACAAGGATGCAGTTAAGTTAAAGAAGTATATATCCGAAAGGGGTAAGATCCTTCCCAGGAGGGTGACCGGAACCTGTGCAAAGCACCAGAGAGCTATAACGGTTGCCATCAAGAGGGCAAGGCATATCGCCCTTCTGCCTTATGTAGTTGAGTAAGCTGAGTGATAGTTAAAGAACAGGAACCCTTTTTACGGGGTTCCTGTTTTATTATTGGCCAGTTTTTCAAGTATTATATCATGGACCTTCAGTCCCAGCTGTTTCCTGTCCTCTTTGGAAAGCTCACCGGGATAAATGGGATCACAGTATTCGATCACCACAGCTGTTGCAACTATCCTTGGGAAATGGGCTTCCAGTATCTCATTGGTATTCGATATGGCCACTGGTACGATGGGACAGCCGCTTTTTTCCGCAATCTTCATGCTTCCCTCATGGAAGGGAAGAAGGGTGCCTTCCCCGCCGTCATTTCTGGTTCCTTCGGGGAAGATATAATAAGAGATCTTTTCTTCTTTTACCTTTTTTATGCAGGAGATGATGATCTCAAGACCCTGCCGCACATCCTTCCTGTCAAGGAATTCGCACCTTATATTCTTCATCCACCAGCTTAGAAGAGGAACCTTAAGTAATTCCTTCTTCGCAATATAGCCGGTGGGAGCGAATACTCTGGAATCGGTGGATACTATGTCAAAAAAGCTCCTGTGATTTGCCACATAGAGAACGGGCTCATCCCTTGGGATCTTTTCTTCTCCGATGATCTTTAACCTGGTCCCCGCCAGGAATAAGAGGATCCTGAAGGCCTGTCTTACAAGCACCATGGAAGCCATGTCCTTTTTATGCCGGTCAAAGAGACCTATGATAAAGAATACAAAGCCCACGGGAATAGCCAGTATCAGGAAAAGCACCACAAAGGAAATACAAAGGATAAATCTGATCATCAGTACACTACCTCCCCTCCGGAAATGGTATGTATTATCTTTCCTGCCAGTCGCTGCCCCTTAAAGGGCGTATTGTCGGACTTTCCGTGAAAACGCTCATAAAGGGTGTCCTCATCCCTCGTGAAGATCACTATGTCAGCAGGATGTCCTATACGTATATATCCTGCGTCAAGGCTGTAAAGCCCTGCGGGATTGACGCTCATAAGGGTGATAAGAGCGGATAAGCTTAAGTGCCCCGGATTTACAAGGTTCTGAAGACCCAGGGAAAACGCTGTCTCAAGTCCGGTGATCCCGCTCATGCAGTCCGGAAAGTCTTTGTTTTTATCCGATAGGGTATGGGGCGCATGATCCGTGGCAATGAGGTCAATGGTGCCGTCCTTTAACCCCTCTATTAGGGCGGCTCTGTCCTCTTCCGTCCGCAGGGGCGGGTTGATCTTTGCAAGAGAACCGTATTTTCTTACCGCCTCTTCGGTGAGTGAAAAGTGATTTGGGGTGGCCTCTGCGTGGATCAGGCCTTTTTCGTCTTTATTTTTTGCTCTCCGTATGAGTTCCACGGTCTCTGCAGCACTTACATGCTGTATGTCGATCCTGCAGCCGGTCTTCATGGCAAGTGACAGGTCTCTTTCCACCATGCGGATCTCTGCCAGCCTGTCGGCACCCTTAAGCCTCATTTCGGCAGAGACAGCACCTTCATTTATCCCGGCAGTGCCGATATAGCGCGGGTCCTCCTCATGGAAGCTTAATACTGCACCCAGAGCGGCGGCTTTTTTCATGGCTTCCTCCGCCAGAGCGGGGTTTTCCAGGGGAGAACCGTCATCCGTAAAGCCTGCAGCCCCCGCTTTAAGAAGGGCTTCGAAATCCGTAAGGGCGTATCCCTTCCTGGCCTTTGTGACACAGACACATTGAAGAACATGGACCGCTTCCTTTTCAGCCTTTTCCTTTATCAGTCCCAGGGTTTCCGGGGAATCCACAGCAGGAATGGTATTTGCCATACATACTACGGTAGTATATCCCCCTGCCGCTGCGGCCAGGGAACCGCTGTGTATATCCTCTTTTTCCGTCTGGCCCGGATCCCTGAAGTGGGTGTGGACATCCACAAAACCGGGAGATACATAGCAGCCTCCGGCGTCGATAAGCCTGCCCTCAAATCCGTTAGTCTCCGCCGCAGGCCCGATCCCGGCTATGAGTCCGTCCTCGATAAGGATATCTCCGGTCCGGTCAAGGCCGTCTGCCGGAGAGATGATATGTCCGTTCTTTATCAGTATGCGATCTTTTTCCATGAATGTTATTATGATCCGGATGCTTCCGTCACGGTACCGGTATCCCTTCCTGTCAGATACCTGCTTATTATAACATGAATTTATGTATTAAATAAGGTACAATCCGGATCTTTTCTGTAAAACACTAAAGTAATAGATGTATAATGACGATATGAGAGATGACAGCGCATATATTCGGTGCGTCTGTCGCTTGAAATACCATCGGTGATATGGAAATCGCAGGAACTTAGAGACAAGGATGTAAGGGATGGAGCGGCCCTGCCGGCTATCCCGGAAATGTGAGGATCGTATGAGTGTTACAGGATTAGGAAGTTCAGATGTAAGCAGGCTTTTCCCCGATTACAGTGCAAATACACCTGCAGTAAAACAGGAAAAGGCTGAAAACCCGGTAATAAATGATGAGCCGGCTGCCATATTTGAGAAGTCGGCGGATTCGGATAAGCCTGTTGTGAACAACGGCAAAAAGCCCGATAATTCCGCACTGATCGCCCAGCTTAAGGCTGATCAGGAGGAGAGGATGCAGCAGCTGACGGATATAGTCCAGAAGATGCTTACCGGTCAGGGCAAGGCATATTCACAGGCCACCGGAGACCAGTCCATATGGAGATATCTGGCAAGCGGAGAATATACCGTTGACGAACTGGCAAAGAAGAAGGCCCAGGAGGATATTTCCGAGGACGGATACTGGGGAGTAAAGAAGACCTCCGACAGGATACTTGATTTTGCAAAGGCTCTTTCCGGGGATGACCCTTCAAAGGCTCAACAGCTTCTGGATGCTTTTGACAAGGGCTACAAGGAAGCTACCGGAGAATGGGGCAAGGATCTGCCGGATATAAGCAAACAGACCTATGACGCTGTGCATAAGAAGTTTGAGGAATGGATGAATTCGGCAAATGCAGCTGCAGACACGGAGGCATGAGGCATAAATAAAAACAGTGAGGCCGGGGCGGTAACGCTCCGGCTTTTGTGTTATAGTAGGGTGTGGATTTAAACAAAAAAAGTGCCGGGACGCCGGCGCCGGGAGTACATAGAGACATGATACATGAAAAAGCAGTGGTGACAGAAAACAGGAGACTGGCTGAAGGCGTCTTCAGTACGGTCTTCCGGACAGAGGCAGCCCGGATCAGTAAGGCAGGGCAGTTTGTGATGGTGGGGACCGGCTCGGATTCCCGTCTCTTAAAGCGGCCAATAAGCATAAGCGGTGCGGATCCGCTGTCGGGGGAACTGAGGCTCGTATACAGGACAGTGGGCTACGGAACCACGGAGCTTTCCCTTTCAAAAGAAGGGGATGCCTTTGATATCCTGGGACCGGCAGGGAACGGCTTTCCGGTGGAAAAGGCCTCCGGGAAGAAAAATATCCTCTTAGTCGCCGGAGGTATCGGGGCCCCGCCGCTTCTCTATCTTTTAAGGGAGCTTAAAAAAACAGGGGCAGGGGGGGACTGTATTACAGCGGTCCTCGGCTACAGAGGGGAAAAATACGGCCTTTTCTTAAAGGACGAATTCGAAAAAGAGGCGAAGGTAATAATTTCCAGTGATGACGGCAGCGTGGGAGTGCAGGGGACCGTCATGGACGCCATAAGGGAGAAGGTCACGGAAGCGGATCTGATCTTTGCCTGCGGACCCCTGGGGATGCTTAAAGCGGTAAAGGGATATGCATCCGAAAAGGGGATCCCCGCATATATTTCTTTAGAGGAAAAGATGGCCTGCGGTGTGGGGGCCTGTCTCGGCTGTGTAGTAAAGACCGCCGCAGAGGATCCGCATTCACACGTGAACAATGCCCGGATCTGTACGGAAGGCCCTGTTTTTGAAGCTTCAGAGGTGATGATATGAGTGTGGACCTGTCAGTTGATATAGCCGGAGTGAGCTTTAAGAATCCCGTAATGGACGCATCCGGAACCTTCGGGAGCGGCATGGAGTATTCGGAATTCGTTGACCTGAATAAACTTGGAGCCGTGGTCACCAAGGGTGTATCGGACTCTCCCTGGGAGGGGAACCAAACCCCCAGGATCGCCGAGACTCCTTCGGGAATGATGAATGCCATAGGACTTCAGAACCCCGGGATCGATGTTTTCATAGAGAGGGACCTTAGGTTCCTTGAAGGCTTTGATACCAATGTGATCGTCAATGTCTGCGGCCATACGGAAGAGGAATACCTTAAGGTGGTGGAAAGACTTGCGGATCAGAAAAGTGTCCGGATGCTGGAGATAAATGTTTCCTGTCCCAACGTTAAGACCGGAGGGATAGCCTTCGGAACGGATGCACGGATGCTTGAGCATATAACCTCGGAGATAAAGAAAAAGGCAGCTCAGCCCGTGATAATGAAGCTCTCCCCCAATGTCACGAATATAGCGGAAATGGGGAGAGCCGCCGAATCGGGAGGAGCCGATGCCATTTCCCTTATAAACACGTTGATGGCAATGAAGATAGATATCCATAAGAGGGATTTTGCCATAGCGAATAAGACCGGAGGCCTTTCGGGACCTGCCATTAGGCCGGTGGCGGTGAGGATGGTTTATGAAGTGAGCCACGCGGTAAAGGTGCCTGTCATTGGGATGGGAGGTATCACAAACGGGGAGGATGCCATAGAATTCATGATGGCCGGCGCTTCCGCAATTGCCGTGGGAATGTATAATTTCCATGATCCGGGAGCAATGCTCAAGGTGATAAAGGGAATTGAAGACTTCTGCGAAAAAACAGGAGTCAGGGCAGTAAGGGAATTAACAGGCTGCGTCGGATAAGGGAGGCTGCTTCACAGCTCCTCAAAGGCCACGTTTTTCTTCTTAAGAAGCTCTTTTACCGCATTATCCCAGAGATCATCGATACTGCGATCCAGGGAAAAGGAATTCATGGAGGTTCCGGTGGTCACTGTAAGGCCGTTCGGGTCGTATCTTATGATCATGAGAAGAGCCTTGATATCCGCATATTCCGGCATATCACCGAAATCCTCCTTACAGCCGTGAAGCACATATTTCATGAAGACAGGAGTGTGTCTGCCCTTTATGATCTCGGTGCAGTTATGCCGTAAAAGCCCCCAGGGGGTATAGCTGTCGAAGGACTGCCTGCCCTCCGGCCCGTTTTCACCGTCAAAGAAAGTGCTGTCGTAAAGACCGTCGATACTAAAGGCGGCAAAGGTTTTGATAACGGCGTCTTCAAGGGTAAAGCGGTCAAAGGTGTCCGTCATCAGCATGAGGTTCATGAAGTTTTTTACATTTTGTATCTTAAGTGCGATCTTATTTTTATTCTAACGTAATTTGAACATATAGACAACAGATGCTATAATGATACGGTTTTATACGGATCTCCCGCGTACAGGCGGGGATCGCAAGGAAGGTGTTTACCGTGAAGATAAGATTGGTCGCAGACAGCTGCTGCGAATTTCCGGAAGAGATCAGTAATAAATACGAATGCATAAGGGTTCCGCTTACGATACAGATCGGGGATCATACCGTGACGGATGATGAGAGCTTTGACCAGAAGGATTTCTTAAGGCGTGTGGCGGAATATCCGAAATGTCCCAAATCCTCCTGCCCTTCTCCCGAAATGTTCATGAAGGCATATGAGGGTGATGCGGATTATATTTTTGTGTCCACCCTTTCCGCCGAACTCTCAGGTTCATATAACAGCGCAGAGCTGGGACGCAAGCTCTATGAGGAAGAGGGCGGAAAGAATAAAATCCACGTATTCAATTCCCGCTCCGCATCAGGAGGCGAAATGCAGGTCCTGATCAAGGCTGTGGAATGTATGGAAGAGGGCCTGAGCTTTGAGGAGACGGTGGAAAGAACGGAGGATTTTGCCGAAAATAAGCTGAACACCTTTTTTGTTCTGGAGAGCCTGGAGACCCTGAGAAAGAACGGGAGGCTGTCCAGATTAAAGAGCCTGGCCGCATCTGCCCTTAATATAAAGCCTGTATGTGCCGGGGACAAGGGAACCATAGTGCAGCTGGCCCTTGCAAGAGGCATGAAGAACGCTCTTTCGAAGATGATAGATATCTCTTTGGAAAAGGTAAGGAATACGGAAGAGAGGATACTCTTCATAACCCACTGCAACTGCAGGAAAAGAGCGGAGGAGGTGCTTTCCTCCTATGTTGAAAAAGCTAAGTTTGCAAAGACCTACATTTTAGATACCGCCGGTATCAGTTCACTCTATGCCGGTGACGGGGGGATCATCGTTACGCTGTAATTCGGCGCTCCGTTTCTTCCAGTATTTTAAGATACCCGGTTTTGCAAAGATCGAGAATTTAATTATCGCACCGTTTGACATCCTGAAGGAATTGCCGGACACGGAAACCACCTCCCTGATGTTGATAACGGTGCTTTTTGATATCTGCATGAAGTCCCTCAGGTCTCCGGGCATGGACCGGATGAAGTCATTTATCCTGCCGAAGGAGCGGAAATACCTGTCTCCCGTCAGGGCAAAGGAAAGAACTCCATTCTTTTCAATGATATAGATGATCTCCTCCCGAAGGACATAAAGGGTTTCACCGTCTCCCCTCAATTCTATCTTTTCGGGATGACTGTTCTTGAACTTAAGAGCCAGATCTATGGCTGCCCGGTAATCCCCTTCCTAAGAGGTTTATCCAGATAGTGGATATTATCAAAACCAAAGCGGGGATCCGTACCGTACCTGTCCCTGTAGTTCAATTCACCGGAACAGAGAAAGACGGGATAATCGCATCCCTTCTTTATCATATCGAAGGCCACCATCATACCGTCCCGTTTTTCATGGACATCGATAAAGACCAGGTCGTATTTTTCCATAAAAGGGAAAAAGGCCCTTTCATTTCCGTAGGTCTCAAAATACAGCGCGTCATTAAGGGATGCACGGTAAGAGGACTCCCTGTATAAAAGCCTTTCCGCCTGCTTTCTGTCAGCAGGATTTTCATCAAGTAATGCCAGATAGATAGCCATGATTTCACATAAAAGAAAAATTAAAGGGTGAGAAAAAGAGAAGAGCCAGTACCGCTGCCACATGTATCACAAGTATCAGCGGCATTCCGATCACAAATTTAAGCTTATGGGTCTTATGGTGGAAAAGGCGCATGCCCAACAGACATCCCAGAGCCCCCCCGAGGAGGGCCGGGATGAACAGGGAAAACTCGCTCATGCGCCAGTAATTCCGCTCTGCTTTTTTCTTGTCGATCAACATCTGGATAAAGCCCCAGAGGTTTACCACCAGAAGGTATATTCCGATGGGGAGAAAAAGGGTCTTCATTTTTTGACCTTATCTGAAAGTCAAGAACTTTCAAACCTTCTGCATTTTCATTGCTCTGACCTTGGTGGAAAGGCCAAAGAGTGTTATAAAGCCCTGAGCATCATGATGGTCGTAGAGATCGCCGGTCTTAAAGGAAGCAAGGCTCTCGTTGTAAAGGGAATAGGGTGAGGATTCACCGCACTTGATGATATTGCCCTTGTACAGCCTGAACTTTACTTCTCCGGTGACATATTCCTGAGTGCTTTCGATGAAGGCACAGAGAGCCTCCCTTAAAGGTGTGAACCACTTTCCTTCATATACGAGCTGGGCAAGCTCGTCACTTAAGTGCTTCTTGACCCTTGCGCATTCCCTGTCAAGTATCAGTTCTTCAAGCTGTTCGTGGGCTGCATAGAGAATGGTGCCGCCTGGGGTCTCATAGACACCGCGGCTCTTCATGCCCACAACCCTGTTTTCCACTATATCTATTATACCGACACCGTGCTTTCCGCCCAGGGTATTTAACTCACGGATTATATCGGAAACCTTCATTTTCTTTCCGTTCACGGAAACGGGAACACCCTTTTCAAATTCCATGGTCACATATTCGGATTCATCCGGAGCATCCTCGGGCCTTACTCCCAGTACAAGAAGATGCTTGAAGTTGGGTTCTTTCGCAGGATCCTCCAGCTCCAGTCCCTCGTGGCTGATATGCCAGAGATTCCTGTCGCGGCTGTAGGATGAATCGGCGCTGAAGGGCAGGTCAATGCCGTGCTGCCTGCAGTATTCGATCTCTGATTCCCTGGAATCCATTTTCCATGCGGGGTCACGCCATGCGGCGATGATCTTGAGATCGGGAGCAAGGGCCTTGATCCCAAGCTCGAAGCGGATCTGGTCGTTTCCTTTTCCGGTGGCGCCGTGGCAGATTGCAACCGCGTTTTCTTTCCGGGCGATCTCCACCAGCTTCTTTGCGATAAGGGGCCTTGCCATTGAGGTGCCGAGAAGATACTGGTTCTCATATACAGCGTGGGCCTGGACACAGGGGAGGATATATTCATCAGCGAATTCGTCCACAACATCCTCAATGTAGAGCTTTGCGGCTCCGCAGGATTTTGCCCTCTCTTCCAGATGGTCCAGCTCTTCCTCCTGTCCGCAGTCTATGCATACGCATACAACGTCGTAGTCATAGGTTTCTTTTAACCAGGGGATGATGGCGGTTGTATCCAGTCCTCCCGAATATGCAAGTATTACTTTTTCTTTTTCAGACATGGCAGATCTTCCTTTCAATATGATAATGCGTATCTGTCCGGAACAGTCTGTTGATGTGCGTCTGTCCGGAACAGTAATGATAATGCTTTCATATGATACAACCATAAGTATGGAAATGTAAACAGTTTTCTGCATATTTTTGCAGATTCTCAAAAAAATCTTGCATAATATACAGAATTATTGTATATTTATGCAATCATTTTTACATGACAGATCCCGTTCTTTGGATTATGATGATACAGACGCCAAAAGTCCGGACAGCGGTTGAGCTTATTCAAAAAGCCGTTTGACTATGGGCGTTTGAACTTGTTCTATATTAAGGAACCTTTTGAAAGGAATCACGGAAATGATCAAAGCAGGAATAATAGGTGCAACGGGTTATGCGGGAAACGAGATAGTACGTCTCCTTTCTTCTCACAGGGAAACCGGGATAGAATGGCTGGTCTCCAAAAGCTATAAGGGACAGCAGTATGCAGATATATACAGAAATTTCTGCGATATCATTGATATGGAATGCCTGGGAAATGATATCGATGCCCTCCTTGACAGGGTGGATGTGGTGTTTACAGCCACACCCCAGGGCTTCCTTGCATCCATTCTAAATAAGAAAATGCTGGAGAAGGCAAGATTCATCGATCTCTCCGCAGATTACCGGATAAAGGATGTGGGGGTATATGAGGAATGGTATAAGATCGGACACGGATCCCCGGAGCTTATTGAAGAGGCGGTTTACGGTCTCTGTGAGGTGAACAGGGATAAGATAAGGAACACAAGGCTCCTTGCGAATCCGGGATGCTATACCACCTGCTCCATACTTACAGCCTATCCTCTGGTGAAGGAGCATCTTATAGATCCTGCAACTCTTGTGATAAACGCTCTTTCCGGAGTGTCCGGTGCGGGAAGAGGCGCCAAGGTTAACAATCTCTTCTGTGAAGTCAATGAGAACGCAAAGGCATACGGAGTGGGCACCCACCGGCATACCCCGGAGATAGAGGAACAGCTTTCCTACGCCTATGGAGAAAAGATCACGATAAGCTTTACTCCCCATCTTGTTCCCATGAACAGAGGGATACTGGTGACAGAGACTGCTTCTCTTATTGAGGGAGCAGACGAGGACAGCATCAGGAAGGCATATGAAAAGCATTTCGGAAAGGAAAGCTTTATAAGGCTTATGAAGAACGGAACCAATCCCGAGACCAGGTTTGTGGAAGGAAGTAATTATACGGATATCGGATTTAAGGTTGACAGACGCACAAACAGGGTTATTATGATGGGTGCGCTGGATAATCTGGTTAAGGGTGCAGCGGGTCAGGCAGTCCAGAATATGAATATCATGTTCGGTTTTGATGAAAGCGAAGGCCTGAGGGCAGTTCCCATGGTACCTTAAAAAGGCGGTAATATGGTCAATATACGGAAAATGACAATTGAAGATTATGATGGAGTACATGCTCTCTGGCTGTCCATAAGGGGTTTTTCCATAAGGAGCATAGACGACAGCCGTGAAGGCGTGGAAAAATTCATTTTGAGGAACCCCGGAACCTCCATAGTTGCGGAGGAAGAGGGGGAGATAATAGGCGCCATACTGTGCGGCCATGACGGAAGAAGGGCCACCTTCTACCATGTGTGCGTCCGGGAGGACCGGAGGAAACAGGGCATAGGAAAGGCCATGGTGGTAAGGGCCATGAATGAGCTTAAGAAGGAAAAGATCAACAAGGTTGCCCTCATCGCGTTCACAAAGAACGATGTGGGGAATGCCTTCTGGAAGAGTATAGGATGGAAGCAGAGGACAGACCTTAATTATTATGATTTTGTGCTGAATGAGGAAAATATAGAAAGCTTCGTTGCTTCCTGAAACCGCATACCGGAGCGTGATCTACCGGCTCTGAAGAAAGGCAGGGTGTATTATATGGAAAAAATGATAACTATAGACGGAGGGGTTACAGCCCCAAAAGGCTTTAAGGCTTCCAGTACCGCGGCAGAGATAAAGTATAAGGGCAGGGAGGACATGGCCATGATCTGCTCCGAGGTTCCCTGTACCGCGGCAGGTACCTTCACTAAAAATATGGTGAAGGCGGCCTGCGTTAAGTGGGACAGGGAGATGGTGGCTTCCGGAAAGCCCGTTCAGGCAGTGGTCATTAATTCCGGTATAGCCAATGCCTGCACCGGAGAAGAGGGCTTTAGAGCCTGCAGGAAGACTGCCGAAGCTGTGGAAAAAGCTCTGGGAGTGCCTGCGGATACTGTGGCCGTGGCTTCTACGGGTGTTATCGGAATGCAGCTCCCTGTGGATAAGCTTGAAAAGGGAGTGGCGGACATGAGTAAAAAGCTTTCCCATGATGCAGAGAGCGGCACAATGGCATCAAAAGCCATAATGACCACAGATACCGTGAATAAGGAGATCGCCGTGAGATTTACCCTGGGGGACAGGGAAGCGGTGATAGGGGGGATGTCCAAGGGCTCCGGCATGATACATCCAAATATGTGTACGATGCTTGCTTTCCTTACCACGGATGCGGATATAGACAGGGAGCTTATGCAGAAAGCCGTCAGTGAAGCGGTGGACGAGAGCTTCAATATGATAACGGTGGACGGGGATACCTCCACAAATGACACCTTTATGCTTCTTGCCAACGGACTGGCGGGAAATAAGAAGATCGTATCGGAGGATGAGGATTACCTAAGCTTCAAGGAAGCTCTGTTATATGTCTGCACATATCTGGCGAAAAAGATGGCGGGAGACGGCGAGGGAGCCACAAAGCTGTTCGAGGCAGTGGTGATAAACGCTAAAAGTAAGGAAGACGCCAGGAAACTCGCCCGCTCCATCGTGGGATCCAATCTTTCAAAGGCCGCGATCTTCGGCTGTGATGCGAATTTCGGACGGTTCCTCTGTGCCATGGGCTATTCGGGAGCGGAGTTTGACGAAAATGATGTGGAGCTCTGGTTTGAGAGCAGCGAGGGAAGCCTTAAGGTCTTTGAACACGGGGTGCCCTTGAGCTTTGATGAGGATACGGCCTTAAAGATACTTAAGGCGGAACACGTGACGGTAAAGGTAAACATGAACGAAGGGGATTTCCCGGCAACCGCCTGGGGATGTGACCTTACATACGATTACGTAAAGATAAATGCGGATTACAGAAGCTGAGGGCTTCAGCGTATATTACACCGCAGACCGGACTACTTAAACTTAAAAGATCATCTGGAGGGATAAACAGAAAATGAATGAAACGGAAATGCAGAAGCTGCAGGAAAAAGCAGGAGTGCTCATTGAAGCCCTTCCCTACATACAGCAGTTTAACAGGCGCATAATAGTCGTGAAATACGGCGGCTCCGCCATGAAGAGCGACGAGCTCAGGGAAAACGTTATAAAAGACGTGACACTCTTAAAGCTGGTTGGCTTTAAGCCCATAATAGTCCACGGAGGCGGGAAGGAAATAAGCGACTGGGCCGGTAAGGTGGGCCTGGAGCAGAAATTTGTAAACGGTTTAAGAGTCACCGATGAAGATACCATGGAGGTGGCCGAAATGGTATTGAACAAGGTGAATAAGAACCTTGTGAGATACGTGGAATCCCTGGGAGTAAGGGCTGTTGGCATAAGCGGCAAGGACGGCGGGCTGCTCAAGGTAAGGAAGAGACTCTCCGACGGACAGGATATCGGCTACGTGGGAGAGATCACGGAAGTAGATCCGAAGATCCTTTTTGATCTCCTGGAGAAGGACTTTCTTCCTGTGGTGGCACCCGTGGGACTGGACGACGGATACCAGACCTACAATATCAACGCGGATGATGCGGCCTGCGCCATCGCCAAGGCCGTCAAGGCGGAAAAGCTTGCCTTCCTTACAGATATAGAAGGACTGTACAGGGATATAAACGACAGATCCACCTTTATCTCCCGTCTTACGGCGGATGATGCCGAAAAGCTGCTTAACGACGGCTATATCGGCGGAGGAATGATACCGAAGCTCGGGAACTGCATAGATGCCATAAGGGGCGGAGTGAACAATGTCCACATCCTGGACGGCAGGATAATGCACTGTCTTCTTCTGGAGATATTTACAAATAAGGGGATCGGAACCGCAATGGTCCGTGAGGAAGACCGGTTATAAGGAGGGTATGTGATATGGGAATCTCAAAAGAATACATGGATATGGGTGACAGCTATTTTCTCCACACCTACAACAGATACCCCATAGTACTGGATCATGGCAGGGGCGTAAACCTTTATGATGCGGAAGGAAAGGAATACCTGGATTTTGCCGCCGGTATTGCGGTCTTTGCCCTGGGTTATGGCGACGAAGCCTACAATAATGCCTTAAAGGAGCAGATAGATAAGCTGATACATACAAGCAATCTCTATTACAATGCACCTTCCGCTCTGGCGGCAAAGGAGATATGCAGGGTGACGGGGATGGACCGGGTGTTCTTTACAAACAGCGGAACCGAGGCCATAGAGGGTGCCATCAAGTCCGCCCTTAAATATGCCTATACAAAGGCTCCTTCGGATGAATATGAGATAATCGCCATGGAGCACAGCTTCCACGGACGCAGCATGGGAGCCCTGTCGGTGACCGGGAATCCCCATTACAGGGAAGCCTTCGGAACCGGGATAGGACATATAAAGTTTGCGGTATATAACGATTATGAAAGCGTGGAGAAGCTCGTTACGGAAAAGACCTGTGCCGTGATAATGGAAACCCTTCAGGGAGAGGGAGGGATCCATCCCGCAGATCCGGAGTTTGTTAAAAAGGTGAGAAAACTCTGCGATGACAGGGACATACTTCTCATACTTGATGAGATACAGTGCGGAATGGGCAGGACAGGCCATATGTTCGCCTTTGAGGAATACGGGATAAAGCCTGATATCATGACGGCTGCAAAGGCTCTGGGCTGCGGCATCCCCGTGGGAGCCTTTCTCATGACGGAGAGAGTGGCGGAGAAATCCCTTGTTCCCGGAGACCATGGCTCCACCTACGGCGGGAATCCCCTCGCCTGTGCCGCAGTGCTGGCAGTATTAAAGGAATTTGAGGAGAAGGATATAGTGTCCCATGTAAGGGAGCTTTCACCCTATCTTACGGAGAAGCTTGACAGGATAAAGGACAGCTTTGATATAGTCACAGACAGAAGGGGAATGGGCTTCATGCAGGGGCTGGAATTCAGTGTACCCGTTGCGGAGGTTATAAAGGGCTGTCAGGAGGAGGGACTTATCCTCATATCCGCGGGCAGCAGCATAATCCGCTTTGTACCGCCTCTTATCATAGAGAAAGAGGATATTGACCGCATGTATGAAATTATAACAAAAGTGTTACAGAAACTTTAAATTCATGTTGTTTTTTTAGTTTTCCGAGCATATAATATTCTTACATTTGGGGCGCCTGATGGAAGAAAGTCAGGTGCATATTGAAAAAACACATAATCTGTCATATTTTTTCCCTCTTACTCGCACTTCTTATCTCGGGATGTTCAGATGAGGAAGTGGTGTTCAGCGAAGATCCGGTCACGGAGAGTGCGGAAGACGTTGAAACGGAGGAAGGTTTCGGTTCGGAGACGGCTGCTGCTGCGGAAAGCACTAAGGCTCCCGCCTATGTATATATCATTGGGGCAGTGAACAGGCCCGGAGTATATGAGGTTAGGGAAGACAGCAGGGTTTTCGAGGTCATAGAACGGGCCGGAGGATTCAGGGAGGACGCTGCGGCAGAGAGTCTGAATCTTGCATCCACCGTGAGGGACGGAGCTGTTTATCAGGTTTTAAGCAGGGAGGAATATGAGAAGGCCGGGGGATCCGGCGGGAGCGGAGCCACGGAGAGTGCGGCTTCCGGAGCCGGGAACCGGGGCCTTGTAAACATCAATACAGCCTCAGTCACTGAGCTCACGGGGATCAACGGCATCGGTGAGAGCAGGGCTCAGGCAATAGTTACATACAGGGAAGAAAACGGCGGTTTTTCATGCATAGAGGATATCATGAAGGTGTCCGGCATCAAAGACGGCCTGTTTAATAAGATCAAAGATCAGATAACAGTATAAATGGCCAGAAAAGTACTTGTAGTAGATGATGAAAAAAGCATAGTAAAGGGTATCACCTTCAGCTTAAGGCAGGATGATATGGACGTGGATACCGCTTATGACGGACAGGAAGCCGTTGATAAAGCAAGGGAGGGGGATTACGACATAATACTCCTCGATGTGATGCTCCCCAGGCTTTCGGGTTTTGAAGCCTGCCAGGCCATAAGGGAGTTTTCGGATGTGCCCATCATAATGCTTACCGCCAAGGGCGATGATATGGACAAGATCCTGGGACTGGAATACGGCGCGGACGACTATATCACAAAACCCTTTAACATCCTTGAAATAAAGGCCAGGATAAAGGCCATAGTACGAAGGGCCGAAAAGAACCGGGAAAAGACCAAGGGACAGAAGGTGCTGGACAAGGGCAGCCTGAAGCTGGATCTGGAGAGCAGGAGGGTCTTCATCAATGACCACGAGATCAACCTGACAGCCAGAGAGTTTGATGTATTGGAGCTCCTTGCCAGGAATCCCAATAAGATATACTCCAGGATGGATCTCCTGAATTTAGTCTGGGGAAAGGATTATCCCGGAGACGAGAGGACGGTGGATGTCCATATACGGCGTCTCAGGGAGAAGATAGAGGAAAGCCCCAGCAATCCCCAATATGTCCATACCAAGTGGGGCGTGGGATACTACTTCGCCGGTTGAACGCGGAATAAAGAAAGAAAGAAAAAGAAAGGCCTGCTTCTCAGTCGAAGCAGGCTTTTACAGTTTCTATCACCAGATCCTGTTCCTCCGGCGTCATTTTATTGTCGCTGGGGAGACACAGGCCTCTTTCGAAAATATCCATGGAAACATCCGAGGGCAGTCCGTCCGCCCCTGTCCCGCCTCCGGCGATATAGGCATTGGTGCGGGCTCTTCCATTTCCCTCTCTGTTGATGAAAGGATTCATCCTGTAAATGGGCTGGGAGTGCATGGGTTTCCATATGGGTCTGCCCTCTGCGTTGATCTTTGCAAGGGCTTCAAGTATCTCCGTGGGACAGCTCTTTCCGCTTTCCGGGATAAACAGGGCCTCGGAATCACTCCTGACCTGTCTGCACATGGCATCGGGATCGATAAGGATGCAGCTCAGCCAGTAGTTGGGGCTGCAGGAAGCCTTGTCAAAGGGATTCATCTTTAGCGGAAGATCCTTAAAGCCTTCTTTGTATCTTTCATAGATCTTTTTCTTTGAGGCGATATGCTCATCAAGGTAAGGCAGCTGGCCTCTTACGACCCCTGCCACCACATTGCTCATGCGGTAGTTGTAGCCCAGCTCCTCGTGCTGGTACCAGGGAGCATTTTCCCTGGCCTGAGTGGACCATTTTCTCACCTTTTTGGCATCTTCCTCCGAATCGCTTAAGAACATTCCCCCGGAGGAACCTGTTATTATCTTGTTCCCGTTAAAGGAAATGACATTGTAATCCCCGAAGCTTCCGGTCTGCCTGTCCTTGTATGAAGCCCCCAGGGACTCGGCGGCATCCTCCACTAAGAGTGCATCATGCTTCTTTACGATGGAGAGGATCTCCTCGAGCTTTCCGGGAGTACCGTAGAGATGGGCAAGTACCACAAGCCTAACATCGGGATACAGGGAGAAAGCCTTTTCAAGGGCAGCGGGATCCATATTACAGCTGTCATATTCGCTGTCAATAAATACAGCCTCTCCTCCCTCATAGGCTACGGGGTTCACGGTGGCATCAAAGGTCATGTCAGAACAGAACACCTTCTGTCCCTGAAGGCTGCCGGTATGGGCTTCCCCGATGCCGTAGAGCCTTTCTCCCGCCAGACGGATGGAGAGGTGCAGGGCTGCAGTACCGGAAGAAAGGGCGACTGCATTTCTGCAGCCGACCCTTCCGGACAGGGATGTCTCGATCTCATCAAG
>JAFVEU010000051.1 GCA_017475845.1 Lachnospiraceae bacterium
GCTTCGATCAGTATGAAAATGAGCCTTCCTCCGTCCAGGGCCGGGAAGGGCAAAAGATTCATAACACCCAGGTCTGCGGTAAGGAGGATCGTGAGCTGCAGCATGTTCAGCCAGACCACAAAGATACCCTCGTCCTTTGTTTCCTCGTAGACATCACCCACAACATTGGCAACCCCCACGGGACCCGCAAGATCGTCCTTTGACACTCTACCCTTAAAGACCCGGAAAAGGCTCTTCACCGTGATCTCTATCCAGTAGCGGACTTCCGAAGCGCTGTAGCGGATGGTCTGTATCCAGCTGCCCTTTACCCGCTGTCCCCCGAGGATCCCCATAAGATACCTGCCCTCTTCGGGATCGTAGCGGGGATCTATCCTGGTATCATAAAAGAGACCGTCCCTTTTGTAACGTACATCAACACTCTCTCCCTCATGGAAGAATAAGTACATACTTATATCCCTGTAAAGGGAGATCCTGTGTCCGTTTAAGGAGTATATCTCGTCACCTGCGGCAAGACCGGCTTCTTCAGCGGGATAGCCCTCCATGATATCGTCCAGTACCGGAGGGTCATAGCCTACGGAACCGATGACAAAGAGAGACAGGAAGAAAGCCAGGACAAAATTCATGACAGGGCCTGCAGCCACTGTGGAAAAACGCGCCCAGACGGGAGCGTTGATAAAAGAAGAGGGGCTGTCGGCACCCTCGCCGTCAAAGCCCTCAAAAATACAGTTTCCCCCGAAGGGAAGGGCACGGAGATTATATTCCGTTCCGTTTATCCGGCGGCTTAAGAGCTTTGGCCCGAAACCGATATTGAATTCCTCCACTCCTATGCCGCACTTCTTACCGATGATGAAATGCCCGCCCTCATGAACGAGAATTATGACGGCAAGTATCAAAACAAACAGTACAAACTGCAAAATATCACTCCTCCGAAGCTGCGGTCATTTCACGCACTTCCTTTTCACACTGAAGTATCTCATCGATCCCCGGATCCGGGATCACTTTATGCATATCCATGGCTTTTTCAATGATCTCCGTTATTCCGGGATAGCTTATCTTCCCCTTAAGGAACTTCTTCACAGCCTCCTCATTTGCCGCATTGAAGACCGTAGGCATGGTGCCTCCTGTTCTTGCGGCCTTAAGCGCAAGGCTCAACCCCCGGAAGGTCTTTAAGTCGGGCTCAAAGAAGGTAAGCTCCCTGATCTTTATAAGATCCAGCCTCTCCATGTTGAGATCCCTCCTCTCCGGGTAAAACAGGGCATATTGAATGGGGAGATGCATGTCTGGTATCCCAAGCTCTGCCATTACCGCGCCGTCCTTAAACCGGACAGCGGAATGGACGATACTCTGTGGATGTATAAGGACTTCGATATCATCATAGGAAACATCGAAGAGCCATCTCGCTTCCATAACCTCCAGTCCCTTGTTCACAAGGGTTGAGGAATCTATGGTGACCTTCGGCCCCATATTCCAGTTGGGATGCTTTAAGGCCTCTGCCGCGGTCATGTTCTTAAGTTCCTCCGGGCTCTTATTCCTGAAGGGGCCGCCGCTTGCGGTAAGAAGTATCTTCTCGATGCTGTCATGGCTTTCCCCGTTTAAGGACTGGAATATGGCTGAATGCTCGGAATCCACAGGCAGGATCTTTACCTTATTTGCTTTTGCTTCCCCGGTGATTATATGGCCGGCGGTGACCAGGGTTTCCTTGTTGGCAAGGGCCAGATCATGTCCTTCACGGATGGCGGCCAGGGCCGGCTTTATGCCGATCATCCCCACCATGGCTCCCACGGTTATCTCCGAAGGACAGACCGCAGTTTCTATGATCCCCTCCATTCCGGACAGGATCCTTGTATCCGTATCCGAGACCCGGACCTTAAGATCCTCTGCAGCAGCCTCATCATAGAGAGCCGCGGTGCCGGGCTTATACTTCCTGATCTGTTCCTCCATAAGAGAAACGTTTGAGAACGCAGCTAACGACGCCACGGACAGAGCATTCCTGTTGGCATCGACTATATCAAGAGTCTGGGTCCCTATGGAACCCGTGGAACCTAGGATCGATAATCTTTTCATACTTTGACCTTATGCCTTTCATTTCCTGCTCAGAGCAGGGTGTTGCAGAGGATATAAATGACCGGAGCCGTGATTATAACGGAATCAAATCTGTCAAGTATCCCGCCGTGTCCCGGGATCAGATGGCCGTAGTCCTTGATACCCTTATCCCTTTTTATGCCGGAAGCAAACAGATCCCCGAACTGAGAGATGATAGCTCCGATAAAGGTCACCAGTGCATAGATCGGAATGCTGTCGTGGATGATAAAGGCTAAAAGGCCGCCGAAGATCCCGGAGAATACCGCTCCCCCCACTGCCCCCTCTACGGATTTTTTAGGGGAGAGCACCGGAGCCAGCTTATGCCGTCCCAGAAGGCGTCCGGTAAAGTAAGCAAAGGTATCGCAGATCCAGGAAGAGATCACCACAAAGACCACCTCTATAAGCCCCTTGTCCCTTATCCTCAGCATATAGAGAAAAGAGATCATAAAGGGTATGTAGAGGAGACCGAAATAGAACTGCATTATCACGGCGCTGTTATAACGGGGATAGAGCAGCACGAAAATACACATAAAGAGGATCACAGATCCCGTCATGGCGTAGAGCATATAGACCCCGTATGGCTTGACCATTATAAATACATAGTAGAGAATGGCAAGGATATATCCCATGACCTCGGGAACAGCGGGATTACGGACCTTTTTATCCGTAACCGTCCCCATATCTCCCGGATCCTCACCGGAAAAGATGGCGGTACAGTATTCCCTGTAACCCACAAGGGAAATAAAAAGAAGAAGGACCCACCACAGGAGCCCTCCGACATAAAGACCTGTGCCCAGTATGAGCACAAGTACTATGGCACTGATAACCCTGGTTCTCAACATACTTAAAGCACCTGTTCCCCGGTTTTCCCGTAGCGTCTCTGCCTTGACGAATAGTCCTCTACCGCCCGCATGAGCTCCTCCTCCGAAAAGGCGGGCCAGTGTACATCGGTGAAGTAAAACTCAGTGTAGGCGCACTGCCAGAGAAGAAAATTGGAAAGCCTCTCCTCTCCGCTGGTGCGTATCAGAAGATCCGGATCCGGGATCCCTGCAGTATCCAGATGGGAGCTTATAAACTCCTCCGTGATCTCCGTATCCTCCGGAAGAACGCCGCTTTTTATCTCACGTAAAACGGAATCCACGGCTCTCCTTATCTCATCCCGGCTTCCGTAATTCAGCGCGATCTGAAAGGAAAGTCCGTCAAAGTCCCTGCTGAATTCCTCAAGCTCCGCAATGGCCGCCTGTATATCGGGATCCAGACGGGTCTTGTCCCCGATGACCCTGACTCTCATATGGTTCTTTTCCGCGGTTTTCTTACAGGTCTTAAGGTAGTTCCTTAAGAGATCCATGATAGCCCCGACTTCCTCCTGGGGCCTGGACCAGTTCTCCGTGGAAAAGGCGTATACGGTAAGATACTTAATACCCTTTTCCCAGGCACTGCGGCAAATCTCTTCCACGTTTTTCGCACCCATGGTGTGGCCATAGGTCCTGGGCATTCCCTTGGACTTTGCCCACCTGCCGTTTCCGTCCAATATGATGGCCACATGTTCAGGTATGTTCAAACCGTCATGATCTCCTTTTCTTTCTCTGCTGCAGCCTCATCCACCTTCTTTATATACTTGTCGGTGACCTTCTGAAGCTCATCCTGGAGATCCTTGACTATATCCTCGGAGAGATCCTCGGACTTGGTCAGTTTCTTGAAAGCGTCTACTCCGTCACGCCTTATATTCCTCACAGCGACCTTGCATTCCTCGCCCTTTTTCTTAACGTCCTTACAGAGTTCTTTTCTCCTGTCCTCCGTAAGCTCGGGGAAAACAAGGCGGATGGCGGTGCCGTCGTTACTGGGGTTGATCCCTATATCGGAAACCTGAAGGGCCTTCTCTATGCTCTTTAACATGGTCTTGTCATAGGGCTTGATCATGATGACCCTTGCTTCCGGCACGGACACATTTCCAACCTGCTGGAGACCGGTGGGGGTTCCGTAATAATCCACCTTGATCTTGTCAAGGATATGGGGATTTGCCCTTCCGGCTCTTATGGAAGCCAGTTCTCCCTGGTAATTTTCCAGAGACTTCTGCATCTTGTCCTCGTATTTTTTGATCCTCTCATCCATTAGAAATACCTCCTGTCAAACGGTTATCTCGGTACCGTTAAAGCTGCCGGACACCGCATTGGATATACCGTTCTCCTCATTTAACAGAAACACCCTCATCGGCATCTTATTTTCCATTGCAAGGATGGATGCCGTCATATCCACAACCTGAAGCTTTCTGTCGATGACCTCTTCTATGGAAAGGGTATCGAACTTCACTGCCTCCGGATTGCTCTTCGGATCCGAATCATAGACCCCGTCTATGTTCTTTGCCAGAAGGATCATGTCCGCTTCCACCTCTACAGCCCTTAAGACTACCCCTGTATCCGTGGAAAAATAAGGATGCCCCGTTCCTCCCGCAAAGAATATGACCTGTTTCTTGCTGAAATACTTATTTGCCCTGTCCTTTGTAAAGAGCTTGGTAAAGCCCGAGATCTCAAAAGGAGTCAGGATATTTGTCCTCATGCCCTCCGAGCGGAAGATCTCTGAAACATAGATACAGTTCATGACCGTGGCCAGCATCCCGATCTGGTCAGCCTTGAACCTGTCAATATTTCCGCTGGTCCGGCCTCTCCAGAAATTGCCGCCGCCGATAACGATACCCGTTTCTATCCCGCTGTCCACAAGCATCCTAACTTCTCTTGCAACCTTCTGGACAGTTTCCTCGTCAAAACCGGTCTTCTTTTCCCCGGCAAGAGCCACGCCGGAGAGCTTCAGCATCACTCTTGTCAACAGTTTTCCTCCCTGAACGTCCAAATCATGACCGATATATCTATCTTACAGTTCGTCAAAGAAGGATGTGGGACTTACTTCCGCATAGCACTGTGAGCAGTGTCCCTCGATAACCGCACCGTTATTGATCTGAACGGACTTTGACTTGATGTCGCCCATAACAATTGCGGAGGTATCAAGGATGATAGGTCCCTGTACGTCGATATCGCCCTTTACTGCACCTGCGATAACTGCGCTGGTGGCGGAAATGTTCCCGATGATAACGGATTCCTGGCCCACCTTTACGGCTCCGGTGCTCACTATCTCTCCATTAATCTTTGCGGAATCCGCAAATACCTCGGCAGCCTTGGAATTACCGGTAATGGTTCCGGAAACATTGAGCTTTCCTCTGACATTTATATTTCCTTTAACGGTTCCGATGACCTCAAGTGATCCCTGGGAAATGATGTCACCGTTAATGATCATTCCGGCTGTTACCGAGCCGTTCTCATCGGCTTCGGGACCGTCCTCAAGTTCAGGGAATTCAACTCCGCTATTGATGATATCGTCTTTCATTTTATTATACTCCTTATTATCATTATTATCTGCTTCTGTAGAAGCAGCTTCTTCCTCTGCAGCTGTTTCGTCAAAACCGTTATCAATGACCATGTTCATGGCGGCTTCCGCTATTATGGGCTCAGGAGCGGCCTCCTCTTCAACAGGGATCTCCTCCGCTGCCGGTTCCGGAGCGGGAAGTTCCTCTTCTAAAGGAGCTTCTTCCGCAACAGCTTCTTCCACGGGACGCTCTTCTAAAGGAACCGCTTCTTCCATCGCAGGCTCCTCAGCCGGAAGCTCTTCTTCCATCACCGGTTCTTCCGCCGGAAACTCTTCTGTTATTACCGGCTCTTCCGCCGGAAACTCTTCCGCGGGAAGCTCTTCTTCCGTCACGGGCTCCTCTTCGGTAAGCTCCTCTTCCATCACCGGCTCTTCTATGGGAAGATCCTCAACAGAGATCTCCTCTTCGACCGGTGCTTCTTCCGCTGATGGCTCCTCCGGGGGAAGCTCCTCCTGTACCGGGGCTTCTTCATTAACAGCCGCAGCCTCTTCCGGAACCGCATCAAAGTCAAAGGACAGTTCCGGTGCCGGAGCTTCATCCATCACAGCCTCGGTCTCCTTCTCTATCATTTCCGACAGGTTGAGGGTCTCCTGTATCCCGTCCCCCATTGTATCAGGAAAACCTTCTATTCCCTTTTCGCCGATCTCCTCTTCCCCCGCTGTGTTTATCTCTCCCACAGCCTGGGACAGGTCTTCCTTAAAATCATCAAAAAAACCCATCTGAATCCTCCTTATAATCAAATGTTGACGCTCCGGGACAAAAGCTTTTAAGGGTTGAAAGGCTTTTATCTTTCTGCGTTTGCTTCATCGAACTGATGAAGCGGCGGTGTGTCGTCATCTATGGGACTTAAGATAAGACCTCTATCCTTCAGTCCCTCTATGATATCCGGCAATGCCAGCACCGTATTTCTCCTGCTCCCTGTGTCGTGCAGAAGGATCACGGCCGTATCCCGCCTGTCCACCCCCTTCAGCGTGTTCTCAGCTATCTTAGAAGGTGAAAGGCTGTTGCCGGAGGAATCCCCCCCATAAACATTCCAATCATAGTATTCCATTCCCTGACTGTAAAGTACCGAGATATAACGGTCCATGGGAATGGATGCTATGGTGTTTCCGCTTCCCCCCGGAAAGCGGTAATATTTAGGGACAACGCCTGTCTCATTATAGATTAGATTACGTATTTTATCAAGGTCATACTGAAAGAGATCCAGATCCCCGTATACCCTGGAATACACGTGGGAATAGGAATGCATGCCTATGGCATGGCCCTCATCAACTATCCTTTTATAGACATGCCTCAGCCCCGGATCGCTGTCTCCGGTGCCGCATACGAAAAATGTGGCCCTGACCCCGTATTCCTTTAAGATATCCAGTATTTCATCCGTATAGACCGAGGGTCCGTCATCAAAGGTCAGATA
>JAFVEU010000052.1 GCA_017475845.1 Lachnospiraceae bacterium
CGTGCCCTCCGCCGCAGATCCTGTGATAAACGGCGAGATGCCCGAAAAACACTCTTCGGGACTGTCGTTTGAAAACAACACCTACAGGCTCTCAAAAGGTGAGGGAACGCTTATCTTTAAGCTCCACGACACCGTCTTTAAGGGGGTTTCTGACTTCAACGAATATACCGGCGGTTCCGACAGAGAGGGATAAGCCCCTGTCTCAGGATATGGTTATGTCATGCCGGAGAAGATAATACCCGCCCTTAAGCTTTTCGGTGGTACAACCAAGGTTCGCTCCGCCCGCTCCCATGTCGCTTAAAAGCTTCAGCAGCACCTTCTCCTTTATCTCAGAATTTGTATAGGCCCGGTTGAAGTCCTCTATCATTCCCTCGCTTATTACCATATTTATGGTGTGCGTCCCCTTGCCGGCCTCAAGGAGCTTTCTATAAAACGTATCATAATACACCCCCAGATCGGATATGACATCATTTTCCGTAAAGCCGTAATCCTCAAGGGACGAAAGATTCTCTATTTCCGGCTCATCCGGCTCCAGATTCCGGTATTTCTTACCCCTGCAGCCGGGCAGGTGAACAGAAAGCCCCTTTCTTATATGCGTAAGGCCGTAATCATTATCGGTCTTATTGAACCATTCATAGTTATAATAAGGGTTGTCCGTACCTGTATCGTCCCAGGTCACATCCACATTATAATAATCATCTTCAAGCTTTATGATGTTCCACCCGTGAGCCTCCCCCGCATATCCGGTGCACAGATAGCAGGGAACACCCATTTTAGTCATGATATAGGCAAAGGATCTGGCGTAGCCTGCGCACACGGTCTTATTGTTCACAAGACCGCTGTAGGCGCTCTGGTCAAGAGGATTCCTCTGATACGCAAAAAGCTCCGCCAGTACGTTATGGACAAACCTTTCCTTTTCATAATCATTGCCCTGTGCCGCCGAAGCGATCTGCTCCGCTGCCGCTTCAAACTCCATCCGGGCCGATCCAATCCTCTTTGCGGTGTCATTATAAAACAGATCCAGCTCGATAAAATCCCCATTCTTCCTGTAAATGGTCCTGTATTCCGTATCGATCCAGAAAAGCTCCGGATGGTCGTTGAACACCGCTTCAAAGGCACTGTCTATGCGCTTTCCGGTCAGCAGCCTGTCCACGGACCTGAAGGCGGGATTCATCTCTTTCATATTTGCAAATATCTGGCGGTACAGAGCCTTTCCCCTGTCATCCAGCATTGAATAATAGGGGTAAAACTCCGGATCAAACTCCAGATCCTCCCCCAGAGGACCTGTGGAGAGTTCCTTTTCTATCCGGTCTGCTTCCTCGTCGCTTACGGTCTTTTCGGTAACATGGATATTTTCATACCCTGTTTTATCCGTCATCCCCTCAGGGATCTCCAGCTCCTGTTCCGAAGGCGCGTTGTAATCATCCGAAACCCTCCCCGTAACCCCGTCGGAATCATCTCTTATTGCCGGCGGTTCTTCTCCGGCTTCCTTTTCCCCGGCCTCCTTTTCTTCCGGCCCGGGGATCACGGCCTCTTCGCTCTCCTCTGTCGCTTCCGGAAGCCGGGGCTCCGGCTCCGCCTCCGTTTCCGCACTTTCTTCAGGCACGGCTGCCACTGCCTCCGGAGGCTTATTCCCTATACGTTCGTTCACATATGCGGTAAATTTCGGATCTATCACATAAAGGGAAATGAATGCGGTCAAAAAGGCAAGAACGACCATAAACAGGGCTAACAGAAAATATTGTAATCTCTTCATGGATCTCCACCTCCGGCATTCCTTCCGAAGACTCAGTTACTGCAGTCCCTCACAGATTCTTCAAAGATCTTTCTGCTCTCAGTTACTGCAGTTTCTCACAAACTCCTCAAAAATCTTTCTGCTGCTTAAGTCCCTCCGGAAAGAGAATTCCGGATGCCACTGAACAGCCCAAACAAACCTTTTATCCGGCATCTCCACGGCCTCTATGATACCGTCTTCGGATACTGCCATGGTATTAAGACTGTCAGCCTTTTCTTTTATGGCCTGATGATGATAGCTGTTCACGGACAGGGAATCAGTGTTTAAGAGCCTTGACAGCCCGCTGTCTTTTTCAATGCTGACTCTGTGTACCGGAATGTCATAGGGCGGCTTCTGATGATGCTCTGTTCCGGACGGCCTCTCCGTAGGCAGATCCTGATAGAGCGTCCCGCCCAGATATGCATTCAGAAACTGTATGCCCCTGCATATACCAAGCACCGGGATATCTCTTTTAAGAGCCTGCTTCAGCAATTCACTCTCCATGGCATCCCTCTCCCTGCATACAGCTCCGCACTCCGGCACCGGTTCCTCTCCATATACCGAGGGGTGGACATCATGTCCTCCGGTAAGAAGTATCCCGTCAATACTGTCAAGCAGCCTGCTTATATCCTCTCCATCCTCTGTCAGCGGAAGCATCAGGGGTATCCCTCCGGCTTCGGCTACGCCCTCCATATATCCCGGAAGCATCCAGAGGCTTTCTTTTTCTTCATCTACCAGGGGTACGATCCCGATCAAAGGTTTCATTTTGTCGTTGCCGCTCCTTTCTGCTCCTGCAGTCTGCCGCCTTTAACAGCGGCTCCGGCCCTTTGGTGGCTCTCCGCCCGTCATCTTTAGTATTTTAGTACATTTTTTGTATTCTGTCGCTTATTTTTTTCATTTCATGGCCTTATTCCGCAGGCATCAGTGTCCCATTGGTGACTCGCCTGGGCCCGCGATCCTGTCCCCACCGGCTTATCCCTTGCCCTCTCCTCCCGTCCTCCTCCCGGCGCGCCATTCTATGCCTATTCCGGACACTTTCTCACGTTTTAGGTATACTTTCCCTCCCGCGGATATCTCTTCACGTCCAGCTGTACCGGCTCAGCATAAAAGCCTTTTCAACATAGCTCTTATTCCTTTGATATCAAGGGGACTCTCTTCTGTCTCGTATGTGAACAGAAGATTCTTTCCCGGATAAATACCACTCTCCCTGTATTCATCCAGTTTATGCAGACTGTCTCTTAAATACTGACCATCATCCAATAATCCAAAGTGTTCAAGATATACTTCTTCTCTGGTTTTTACTTTCAGCATCGTAAAATCAGGATATCTTATCCCCCTGTTCTTAAGCTGCAACGGGCATTCGTAATGATAAGGGATTCCGAGTTCATACAGAATGTCAGCGATTATCGCCTCTGATTTGGATCTGACTTTTTCTCCCCTTCGGGTATCATATTTTCTGTTTTCCGGCATATATGGATTTGCTTTGAATATCCTGGATTGCCATCTCCCGGCAAACAGATCATCCGACAGAATGTATGGTTCTGCAAGCTTCTTTCTTTCTGCAGACAGGTCATCAAATACATGCTCCGAATTGGTCCGACCATACTTCACCACAAATTTTTCCAGCAATCCGAGCTCCGTTTTTGCTATTTTCAAAAAGTGCCTGTTGTAATGCTTCTGGCTTAAACGCCGTATGGTAGCCATTTCCTTTTTAGACAGATACTTCCCTGTACTGTCACCGTCTTCCAGCATCCGATAGTATCGTGTCTGCCGCTCGGTCTTATTAATGCGCAGCCTCCCCACCGGAAAAGATTCCGCATCCTTTTCTGCTGCTCTGATCGCTCTCCTCAGAAGCACGATCCTGCTATTCATTATTTCAATCATTTCATTCATCATTATTGTATTCTCCTTTTCTATATTTGTACGTTCTTTTGTTTTTCAGTACTTTATGCCCTTTTCAGGCATTTCTTGTTCCCTTAGGCATATTCTCGCTGCAGCCGCCCTCGCTCCTCCCGGTTTTCTATGCCCTTTTCAGACATTTCTGTTTCTCTTAGGCATACACCTCTCTCCGCAGCCTTCGTCCCTCCCGGTTTTCTATGCCCTTTTCAGGCATTTTTTCTCCCTTTAGGCATACACCTCTCTCCGCAGCCCTCGCTCCGCCCGGTTTTCTATGCCCTTTTCAGGCATTTTTTCTCCCTTTAGGCATACACCTCTCTCCGCAGCCTTCGTC
>JAFVEU010000053.1 GCA_017475845.1 Lachnospiraceae bacterium
CTGGTGTCCGAAATGCACTCCTGCTTCCAGAAGCTGTTTCATTGAAATTACGCTCATTTCTTTCCTCCTGTCGGTTGTTCATCCGGGTTTTCCCGGGTTCCTTCGGCATCCTTCAACCCTCCGGCTTATCAGAGCCTCTGCCCTGACACCGTCCGGAAGTCCGGCTGCCTGTTTCCTGGAGCATATCCGAAGGATGTGCTCCTTGCACCGCTGCACGCCGCAGGCGTATCTTATCAGCGGTGCTCCCTTTTGCCTACGCACTTCCGCGCGCCTTTAGGCGCCTCTCATCGAAAGTGCTCCTTGCACCGAAAAGCGTGTGACCTGAAGTCACACGCTGAATAATATAACATAACCGCTGCCCTGATGCAAGGGAAAATAGTAATATCCTGCAAAATCTTCTTTTGCTTTCGCCGCATATCCGGCATACGTACCCCGTGTCACCGAAGACCTGCCCCGGCAGAAGCGGTAATGGCAATAAACAGCCTGTTGCTTATAGCGCTTTTGTCTGTGTTTCTCAAGAGACTTAGCAGAAATACCAGCAAAAAACAACAGCTGACTATTTCAGCCGAGGCTATCCTTAAAGTCATACAGATCTCCGTTCGTCATTGATACTTTGCTTATTTCCTTCTCATGAGTATAAGGGCGATGTCCTCGTCGGAGGAGCCTGCGGGGATCCTGAATTCTCCCGTGGCCAGATGTCTGTCATAGCCCTTTGAGCAGAGATACGAATCAAAGGCTGCTGCGGAGCTTACGGCTCCGGCATTTTCAAGAGCCTTTGCAACAACAGTGGAAGTAGAACCGCCGGAAACGGTAATGGACACAAAACCGGATCCGCTGTCTGTAACGGCAGGAGCACTTTCGGCCTCTGTCTCAACAGCATCCGCCAGCAGCTCCGACTTGCTCTTTTCTTCTCCCGTCAGATCTGACTGTATATTATCCTTCGGAGCATCCTTAAGAGTCTCCTCTATTATCTCATCCACGGTCTTCCCGGTGGTGTCGGTCTTCTCCGGCGCGTCGGTTTTCTCCGGCACTTCCGTTTTCTCCGGTGCCTCCGTTTTTCCGGCTGCGGAAGCAGAGCCATCCTTTGTCAGGCCGGATGCGCTTCCGGAATTCCCGTCAGCAGTGGATCCCCCGGACACAGCCTCTGAAGAAGCAGCCTCAGTGGATGCTGTCTCTGCGGCTGCCGTCTCTGTGGATGCCGTCTCGGTAGAAGCCGTCTCTAAGGAAGCTGTCTCAGTGGAAGCTGTCTCTGCAGACGCCGCCTCTGTGGATTCCGTCTCTGTCGATGCAGTCTCCGCAGTGGGAACCTCAACAGATGGGACCTCTGTGACAGGGATCTCTATGGAAGGGGCCTCCGTAGTCTCGAAAACATCCGCAAGCACTTCTTTGGAGTCGGTCATCCCGAGTTCCCTGGCTCTTGATTTTATTTCATCATCTGTCATGGCATGACTCTTATTCCCTCCGGAAAAGGAGAGAACAAGTGCTGCAACTATCAGGCCGATACCGGCCCCCCTTAAATAAGACCTGAAATTCAAACCTCACTGTCCTCCTCGTTCTGAATGAAGAGATCTGTGATGAGATTTACCTCCCCGACTCCCATATCCAGACTTTTTGCTATCTCCACATTGTCCATTCCGGACTTTTTCATTTCAAGCACCCTGTCATTCCTGGAAAGCTCCTCCCCTGACTCCTCAGCTCCCGGGGCACTGTCACCGGACTCCACAGACTCCTTAAGCTCCGGGATATCTGTGTTTCCGGAGCCTGTCAGGTTATTGATGGCATTCTTAAGCCTTTCCATTCCCGAAACTGTCTTATTCTCCTGATCGCTGTATAACAGCTCCCTGATGGGTTCTGAACTGTCGTCTATCGGCTGATAGGCGCTTTCCTTCACAGGCTCTTCCTTCAAGGGATTCTCCTTAATGGAATCCTCCTGCTCCCTTTTGACAGCATCAGCCTTCCTTATGGTATTCTTGATATCCACGGTCTTGCTGTCCAGCATGTCATAAAGGAACATGGCCTCTTTATGGTTCTTCTCTATCTCATCCAGCACCACCTTGGAATAATCATCGATAGCCATGATCTTCTCGTTGGTAAGCCTCTCCAGCTCCCTCTGGGCCTTCATCTCCTCCTCTTCCCTGGCGGCAGAGGCAACATCCGAAAGCCTGCCCTTTACCTGCTCGATCCGCTCATCGATCATCCGGTCAAGCTTTAAGCCCATGGCCTTTGAAGATTTACTGCTGTCCTGTCCCCTGTCGGAGACAATAAAGCTCGCTGCAAAAAGCAGTGCTCCCAAAACAAGGAGCACTATTCCCATTACTGTCATATCGTTATATTAAACCCGCCTTTATTCTTGATCACTACAGTTCCGTCTTTATCTTTTCTCTTCCGGTTCCTTCCGCCGTCTCCGGCGTATTCGTTATCCCCTTTTTCGGAAGAATCAAACTGCCTTAAGTTATTGTCGGCGTCATCCGCCTCCCTCACCCGGTTCATCTTTCCCGTGGTGTCATCCTCATTCCTCTGGGCCGCTTCTCCCTGCATGATATTCACTTTTCCGTCTTCATTGGCTCTTATTTCCGCAATATTCTGGGAAGCATTTATAGTTCCGTTGAAAAGAATAGGACTCAATGCCATATTGGGCGTCACCCTCCTCTCATATCATATATACGGGATCATGGAAACCTCACCCTGCTTTTTGATGAACCTGCAATAGTTATAGGCTGTTTTCAGCACCATGGTACACTCGGAAACCGTAAGCCTGGTCCCGGCGAAGGCCACATCCTTTACCTTGATGACCGCATCATCACTTCCCTCAAGCTCTGCGGAAAGCTGTTCCAGTTCCTTATTATTCGCGGCATACTTTGTCTGACAGCCTATCAGCTGCTCAGAAAGCATCCTGGCCTGGGCTTTCTGCTCAGGGGTGAAATTCTCACCCTTTTTCATCCTCTGCTGCATGGCAAGAAGCACCGGCTGCATCTTTTTAGCGTTCTTCACAAGGAGCTCATTTTCCTGTTTAAGCGCTGCAAGCCTTTCCTTTACGGCCGGATCCACTCCCACTTCCAGTATGGTGTCTCCTCCCATTTCGGATCCGATCTGCTTTGCATCCACCTCATAGCGGGCTCTTACGTTTCCTCCGCTGATAAAGCCTTTCTTGCCGTCCACGTATATACCGTTGCCGGCGGTAACCGTGCTGTTTATGATACACTCGGTGGTAACGTTGTTTGCCGCTTCCACCACTGCATTTTCAATATACTTGCATACCACATTCTTGCCGGACTTGAGGTAACCCCTCTCCATACCGTTGACTCCCCGGACAACGGTTATCTGTCCTCCGGCTTCCACCCGGGCTCCTTCCACCACTCCTCTTATCTCGATGTCTCCCGAGGCCTTTACGGAAAAGCCGGTAATGACATTGCCCTTGATAAGAAGGTTGCCCTCGTAATTATCAATATTTCCCGTGGAAGTATCCACATACTCCAGTTCAAGTACGCCGGATACTAATATCTTTTCGCTGATGATATCGATATGACCGTCGATATCCGAAATAAGCTGCTTGCCGTCCTCCGATTCGTGGAGATTGGGACCATGGCTGAAACGGACTTCCTTTACCTGCCTGGGAGGGATCCTGTTCCCGTACACATCCGCCCCGTCCTTGCCCTTTACTGCCGGGATCATCTCGGCCACAGCCTGTCCTTTTCCACAGATCGTTACCGTGTTCAGATGGAAGAAATCCACGGAGCCGTCTTCATTTACCATAGGCTTAAGGGAAGGATCAGTATTAAACAGATATTTGATCTCTCCGTCTCTTCCCTCAACAGGCTC
>JAFVEU010000003.1 GCA_017475845.1 Lachnospiraceae bacterium
AACCGTAACATCTGTGGAAAACTCGGACTTTCCATCATTATCAGCATCAAAGGTTCCCCAGGAATAAGTGGCACCGGTCCATCCGTAGTTCACGCGAACAAAACCATCATTCGCAAAGGTAGGAGCTGTTTCGTTATTTAAGTAGTCCGATACGGCACTGGGATCACCGCCGGGCTGTATCATGTCATTTCCTGCATGCATGGAGTTCTTGGGAGCTTCTGCGGACATCCAGTCTGTCATTACATAGCCTTCGTAGCCCCACTCACCTCTTGCCGCATTCATTATGGAATCATAATTACCTGCGCCGAAGGTGCCGTTTATCTTGTTGTAGCAGGTCATGATGGTCACGGGCTGTGCGGATTTCACTGCTATCTCAAAGCCCTTTATGTATATCTCTCTTATGGCCCTTTCAGATACCTTGTTGTTCTCCTGGTTACGGTTATCCTCCTGGTTATTGCTGAAGTAGTGCTTAAGGGATACGCCTACACCGGGATTGGACTGTACGCCGTTTGTCATTGCGGCTGCGGTTATACCGGATACAAAAGGATCCTCTGAATAGTACTCGAAGTTTCTTCCGCAGAGAGGGTTCCTGTGGATGTTAAGAGCCGGTGCCAGCCAGATCGTTACTCCGAATTCCACCATTTCCTCACCTACAGCAGCGCCTACCTCAGTAATCAATGCCTCATCCCAGGTCTGTGCTATGAGTGTACCGATAGGGAACGCAGTTGCAAACTGATAATAGGTCTCTCCTTCTCTCTCAAACTCACGGGTTATCCTTATGCCAGCAGGTCCGTCGGAAAGCACGGTATTGGGTATTCCGTATTTCTCATACAGCTTGAAAGTAGATTCTCCTGCAGCTCCGGGAGTATTCACATAGGTATCGCCTATCTTGTCCGTTCCTACTGCACCGGAAAAACCTCCCATTCCGTTTCCTTCAACGATGGTACCAAGCTCTTCATCACTCATCTGGGCAATGAGCTTATAGAGATTATCATCTATAGCCTCAGGGCTTGAATCGTATACATCCTTAAGCTTTGAAATACCTTCGACATCAACCCTCTTGACGTCCTGCTTATGTATGCCGTCCCAGGGAACAGCTGCATCAGTCATGGTAGTAGTGGAGGGAAGATAAGCCGTAACAGACTCATCGATATAGGAAGAAGCATTGTTGCCGTCTACCTTTGTAAGCTTACCGGGATCAAGTTCGATGGTCTCTGCTTCCTCGATCTCCTTTGCCTCTTCATCATAGCCTATGTGGTTATGATCCTTCTTCTCTATGTCGTCATCCACATCATTGTTATCATCAACACCAAACTTCAGGTTGCTGAGCTGCTCAGTGATGACTGTCTCCTTAAGATTCAGCTTCGCGGCAACACAGGTATTCCTGGAGCTGTCTCCCACGCGGATGATATAATCGCCCTTATCCATTACGTAAGCCGCGTCTTCCTCACTATAGGAAGACATCTCGCTTGTCTTAAAGGAGATGGTCAGATCCTCAGACTGTCCGGGCTTCAGCTCATCGGTCTTTCCATAGGCAACGAGCTCCTGATAAGGCTTTACGACTCCCTCCTCCGGAGCGGAGAAATAAACCTGTACAACCTCTTTTCCGCTGTACTTGCTTCCCGTATTTTTAACGGTAACCTTCACATTGACAGCTTCCTCATCAGCTTCCACGGAATTTGGAGTGATCTCAAAATCGGTATAGGAAAGGCCGTATCCGAACTCCCATATAGGATCTATGCCAAAGGTATCAAAATAACGATAGCCCACAAAGATACCTTCTTTATACTCCTCTTCATCGGTATTTCCGTCATTATTGGCGAAATTCTCTGCAGAGGGATAATCACTGTATTTTGCCGCCCATGTGTCTACCGTCTTTCCGGAGGGAGTAACCTCTCCCGAAAGTACCTGCGCCAGAGCATGTCCGCCTCTCATACCGGCCTGGGACATAAGGAAGATGGCATCCAGATCCTTAATGTCCACAAGCTGCTTTGCATTGATAACGCCGCCTGTATTAAGGATCACCACGCTCTTATCATAAGTCTTTAAAATCAATGCGATATTAGTAAGATCAGTCTCTGAGATGTCATAGTATCCGGGGGTATCTGCCGGCCAGTCAGCCCCCTCTGTGGAATAGCGGGAGATAACATAAATACCGGTAGTAGCAGAGGCATTCTTTACATCATCCTCTGTGACCGCCACATCCTTTGCCTTGAAAACGGATCCGAGGAGACCGCTGGAAGCCTCTATGTAATCACTGGTAAAATTAAACGCGGGAGCACCCCATCCCGTTCCGTATTTTTCAACGTGCTTTGCGTATTCCTCCGTATATCTGGCACGTTCATCTACAAAGTTCTTAAGCCAGTCGCCGCTGGATATCTTGTAGGTGTCGGAAAGACCCTCATAGATATCGTCGTGTACACGCTCATTAACCTCACCGGATCCTCCGCCGCCTTTGATGGTGATAACTGCTCCGCCGCCGAAAAGCGCTACAGTCTCTCCTGCCGCAACGGGAAGAGCATTGTCGTTATTCTGCAAAAGCACCATACCCTGAGTGGCGGCAAATTCCGAAAGTGTCTCGTTCCTTGTCTCACGCTCGGACTTTACATCTGTAGTAGCAGGGCTGAAGGGTGCTCCAAATACAGCCACACCCCCCCCGAAAATTGTGGTGGAAAGCATTGCTGCCGATGAAAATGCAGCGATATACTTTCGCCAATAGTTCTTAATTCTCATTTATTATCCTCCTTAATTATTGTTTTACCAAAGGATCCTTCACGAAGAGAACGAAAAAACAGTACAACTGCTGTGTGCCCAGCTGCCGCAAAGGTGATTTCAGTACAACTACGCGAGCAACTCCTTTAGTACATGCTGTATATCATTATGCATATTTTCTATGCTTTTTCAACAATATCTTAAAGATAAATTTATAAAATTTTAAAAAAATGTTTAATTAATAACTACTGTTTTGCATATTTTTATATATGTTGCACAGTTTTAATTGCTCTCCATTTAATTTATTTTGTTTATATTGTACATCACTTAAATGTATACATTATAGTTGTTGAGAGGAAGTCTTTCTGAGAGTTTAGCGGGTTTGGATTTTTCGGACTGAGTTAAGTTGACAAGGGTAAGTATGCAGCGATCACTGCAAGAATTACTGCCGGAAGCATATTGGCCACCCGTATGGTCTTGCCCCATACGAGATTTACACCTACACAGAATATCAATATGGAGCCGATAAGCGAAAGACAGGCTATCGCCATATCCGTCATGACGGGAGAAACAAGTCTGGCAAGCAGAGTTATGCTCCCTTCAAATATAAGAACGGGTATTGCTGAAAAAGCGCATCCTGTATGGCACCTACAATAGCCATGGCTCCTACGCATACAGTCAGCGAAGCGGTGACGAATGCGTTAACAAACTGCTTATCGCCGCTGTTCCCCGTCTTTTTCTTCAGCCATTCTCCGAATCTCTCAAAGCCCTTTTCTATTCCGATCAGTTCTCCTATGATCGTACCGATCGCAAGACAAAGGACAACAAGCATGGATCTGCCGCTTACTATGGTACCTGCATCAATATGCAGCATCCCCTGCATCGCTCCGGCTATGGCAATGAACATAACACTTATTCCGCATGCCTTATTCAATGCTGTCTGCTGTTCCTGCTTAAACAGTTTTCCGGTGAAATGACCGATAATTCCTCCGCTTATGATGGCCACCGTATTTATAATTGTTCCTATACCTGTCATAAAATACACCCTCCATGCCTGATCTCACAACCTTCCCTATGATAATACACTCCAGCGAAACTTACCATTGTTGTATTTTCCCGGAGTTATCTATAACAGCCATTCCTTTGGACAGAGAACCGTAAGATACGGGGACGGCTTCCTCTTTATGAGCGAAGGTGATGCATACGAAAGAGCTTTTTCGCTGTGCCGGTGGGATCTGAAGCGAAAGACCGTAAGTCAGGATGACATATTCCATTTCTGGATAAAACCGGGATCATCCGATGATATGTATGTCGTGAATAATAATTTTGCCCACATTGGCGATATTGCAGTCCTGTCTGACGGGAAGGCCGCATTTACCGCTACTTCGGTCCCCTCCATGACAGCAGATGCCGAAAAGGAAAGTGAGCAGCTTTTTATCCAGATCTTTGATCCTGCAGGAGATCTCAATACAGCTGAAGGTTATGTGACTACCGGTGAAAGAAGCGGGACCACGGGAATAGACGGACTTAAGGAGGCTCAGGATCACGGCGTGAAATGGCTAACAGAGGATAAAAAGTTTCTGTACAGGCATCCACAGATGGTGAGTACCGGAGACAGACTGGTGATCCTGTACGAGAAATGCGCGAAAAAGACCGGCAAGCTGAAAGGCGTATTCTACATGGTTCTGGATCCTTCGGGAAATGTGATCTCGGAAAGCAAAAAGTTCAAGCCCAACGCGAGCCTTAACCCCTGCGAAACCCCTGTTTACACTAAGGGCAGTATTTACTGGGTATCCAATAAATCCAGCAGAAAGGGAAAGATGTTTGTGTACAGGATAAAGCTTGATTGATCATTACCGCCTGTACTCCGAACGTATCGCCGATATTTTACTTCCGGACACAGCCCGTACCAGAAATCCATGAGCTGCAAAAAAGCACCCGCCCAGGCGGATGCTTTTTTAATATTTGTGAAGAGGAAACTGACGGCTCATTTCAGTTCCATTTTGTTAAAAATGCTTTTCAGTCCGAATCTGTAGCATAGAAGCAGGGATCCGGCAACTCCCAGAAGAGCCTGGGCTATCTCATAGGGCAGTTTTATCATAGCGTATTCATAGGTGCTGTAAATAAAGATCTTCCCCAGAGTGTATCCCACTACCATTATCACTGCTCCAACAAGGGTTGCGAAAAGCGAAACCGCGAGATCCTTTTTCCTGCTGTCGTACTGTGAGCGGTGAACGATAAGAGATATCACCACAGCCTGCAGCCCGTGTGTCACAAGGGACACGAACATTGGCGGCGGGTAAAACAGCATATCTCCGATCAGTGACCCCACTCCCCCGACCACAAAAGCCGCAAAGGGGTCTAAGAGGATAGCTGCGGTGCAGATCACCACATCGCAGAGGTAGAGATGTCCGCCGGGTACCGTGATCCCTACTGTCGCCATGGCTATATTGACAGCTATGAATACAGCGGTTACGGTGATCCACCTCACCTTGTTTATTTCCTTCAGGTCTCTTTTGTAACCTATCCTTATTTTATCAGATGATCCTTTCATGTTCCGGTCTCCTCAGACTGCCGCAAAGGCCTCTTCCAGTGCTTCTATAAGATCGTCTATATTCTCCGTTCCGATGGAAAGACGGACTGTTCCGGGTCTGATGCCCTGATCGAGAAGTTCCTCTTCCGAAAGCTGCGAATGAGTGGTTGAAGCAGGATGGATCACAAGGCTCTTTACATCAGCCACGTTTGCAAGAAGAGAGAAAATCTTCAGGTTATCGATAAATCTCCAGGCTTCTTCCTGTCCGCCTTTGATATCAAAGGTAAAAATGGAAGCACCGCCATTGGGGAAATACTTCTCATAAAGAGCGTGATCCGGATGATCCTGAAGGGAAGGATGGTTCACCTTTTCAACCTTGGGATTTTTGCTTAAGTATTCGACGATCTTCTTTGTATTCTCAGCATGACGCTCAAGCCTTAAGGAGAGCGTCTCTACCCCCTGTAAAAGAAGGAAAGCAGAGAAAGGCGCTATGCAGGCACCGGTATCCCTGAGGAGGATGGCGCGGATATAGGTCACAAAGGCTGCAGGTCCAACCGCATCATAGAAGGAAACGCCATGGTAGCTGGGATTAGGAGCAGCTATGTTGGGATACTTCCCACTTGCCTTCCAGTCAAATTTACCGGATTCAACTATTATTCCTCCAAGTGTGGTCCCATGTCCCCCAAGGAATTTGGTTGCCGAATGTACCACTATGTCCGCGCCGTGCTCAATGGGACGTATAAGATATGGTGTTCCGAATGTATTGTCGATCACAAGGGGAAGCCCGTGTTTATGGGCTATCTCTGCGATGGCATCAATATCGGGTATGTCACTGTTGGGATTTCCCAGGGTTTCAAGGTAAATGGCCCTTGTGTTCTCCCTGATGGCACCCTCAACCTCCGCAAGGTTATGGGCATCCACGAAAGTGGTCTCTATCCCGTACTGGGGAAGCGTGTGTGAAAGAAGATTGTAGCTTCCGCCGTATATGGTCTTCTGGGAAACGATGTGCCCTCCGTTGGCCGCCAGGGCTTCTATCGTATATGTGATGGCTGCTGCTCCCGATGCAAGAGCCAGAGCTGCGCTTCCTCCCTCAAGTGCTGCCACTCTTTTCTCCAGAACATCCTGAGTGCTGTTTGTAAGTCTTCCGTAAATATTACCGGCATCTGCGAGACCAAAACGGTCTGCTGCGTGTTTGCTGTTATGGAAAACATAGGATGTGGTCTGATAAATGGGAACTGCTCTGGAATCTGTAGCGGGATCCGCCTGTTCCTGACCTACGTGAAGCTGTAATGTTTCAAATCTGAATTTGTTTTCTGCCATGATGTTCACCTCCGTTTTTTATATGGTGTATTCTTGCACAGAAAACAAATGCCGTCCAATACTTGAATTTTATTATGTGATATAGGAAGAAACTATAACAACAGAAGCTATATTATCTGGTAGCTCCGCCGCCTCCGAAGGATCCTCCTCCTCCGTGGTATCCGCCGCTGTGTCCGCCGGAGCTGTAACTTCTTCCGGATCCTCCCCATCCACCTTCAAGGAAAAAAAAGAACAGTATTACCAGCACGACAATGACGCCAAAGAACCAGTAAGTGCAGGCAATTTCTATGGATTGAGACAGTTTTTCCGAAAATGAAAGGTCGGATTTCTTCTCTTCCGGAAAAGGGGCATCCGCAAAGGTTTTATCCGCACTGTCAGTATCGTCACCCCAGTCATCCTTTATCACCACGCTGTCCGGACAGGGAACCCCCGCCTCGGCATATACCTCCTCTGCAATGGCACTGAAGGTATTTCCCGCAAGCTTATTCCACTTGTGCTCCTCCTTGGCATCAACTGCCTGGGCATCAAGTATCCTTCCTGCCTTCCCGTCGGGTATGGCGCCCTCTAATCCCTGACCGATCTCCAGCCGGACGCTTTCCTTATCGCTGTCGGTACGGATAAGGAGAAGGACACCGTTATCGGTTTCCTCCTGTCCTATACCCCAGTCATTGGCCAGCCTGATGCTGTAATCCTCCATATCGTCCTGATGGGTATTGGGCACAGTAACAACCACTACCTGGGCGGTGGTGGCTTCTTCCAGCCGCCTTGCCTCATCAAATATGTACTTTTCCGTTTCCTCGTTGAGACAGCCGCTGTAATCCTCGACATAGAAGTATTCCGTATGCTCGGGGTATACCGTTTCCGGAAGGCCAAGGATGAAAAACCAGAAGGCAAAGACTATTGCCCATCCTGCCGCACAAATACCAAGTATTACAGGAACCGCACGTTTTACAATACTCATACCGTTATACTCTCTTATAGATCAACATCCGGAACCTTCTCCGCGCCTTCAGCGGCTTCAAACAGCTCCGCCTTCTCAAATCCAAACATTCCTGCAAAAAGTGCCCCCGGGAACATTCTGATGGCCTTATTATAAGATGCTGCAGCCGCATTATAGTTCTGCCTTGCATAGGAAATGCGGTTTTCAGTCCCTGCAAGCTCATCCATCAGATCCACATATACGGTATCCGACTTTAATTCGGGATAGCTTTCGGCTATGGCGATCAGTTTGTTTAAGGCACCGGTAACTTCTTCGTTCGCTTCCGACTTTTCCGCCATGGTTCCCGCTGACATAAGCTTTTCCCTGGCTTTGTTCACTTCATCAAATACTGCAGTTTCATGCTCCGCAAAACTCTTTACCGTCTTGACAAGATTCGGTATCAGATCCGCTCTCCTCTGAAGCTGGGTATCTATATTTGCAGCCTGTTCTTCAACAGCGGTCTGTTTGCTCACCAGGGAATTGTATCCCCCCACAAAGAAAATGATCAAAACAACAATGATGCCAACCACTGCCAGCAATGCTCCGGTTCCTTTATTCATCTTTTCATATCCTTTCTCTTATAGTAAAGTCACAAAAAGGGCAGACAAAACTGTCCGCCCTTTATTATACTTCCGTATCAAAAACTATTCCATCTTTTTTATGCTCAGCTTAAAAGACTAACAGCTGAACCCATGTAATTAATGGTTTCTTCAGCAGAGAGGAACTTTCCTTCTATAACATCGCCGCTCTTGTTAAAGAATACAACTTCCTCAGTCTCAGGCCTCTCGCATAAACCGAGATTAAAGTGATCTCCGGTATAAACATCGGCAACATCAAAGTATGTCCACTCATCTCCGTCTTCGTCGGTCTCGGTTGTTGCTTCATACTGTCCGCAGATCACATCTCCGCTTTCGGAATTGTTATCAAATCCGATAAGGGATACATACTTATTTCCATCGGGACCGGTGAACATGGTGAATACCAGTTCCGTTCCGTCCGAATCATTTCCGTAGACACCAACATCAACCATGGTATCATCCACGTCAAGGAGAGAGAATGTTCCGTCGGAAGAGCTGTCTCCGCTCTCCTCTGCCTCTTCGGCTTCAGGCTCTTCGGCTTCAGGCTCTTCGGCCTCAGGTGCTTTCTCTTCTACCTCTTCAACCTTTTCTTCCTTTACTTCCGCCGCCCCTTCGGAACCGCCTCCGCAGCCGTATAATAATGCAGTCCCGAGAGTAAGTGAAAGTAAAAGTGTCAATGCTTTCTTTTTCATAATGATCTTCCTCTTATAAACAGATAAAATTACTCTAAACAAGCTCCCTTATGAAGGAAGCCTGTTTTTAACGATATTATCACGCCTTTTCGTAATAAAATGAGTTCCTGCGTACATAACCCATTTCTTTATAATTCATGATCTGCTCCGTACTTCCTATGAAGAGTATCCCGCCCTTCTTAAGCGAAAGAGAGAACTTACGGAACACTTCATCCTTTGCCTCCTCGGTAAAATAGATAAGCACATTCCTGCACACTATAAGATCCTGCTGTGTAGGATAAGTGTCAAGCAAAAGATTATGCTCCTTGAAGGTCACCTGATTCTTTATCTCTTCATGGATCTGGAAGGAAGGCCCCACCTTGTCGAAGTATTTCGTCTTGAACTCTGCCGGCACCCCTGCCAGAGACTTGGCATTGTAAAGCCCTACCTTAGCCTTGGCCATTACCGTCTTATCAAGGTCGGTGGCATTTATCCTTATCTGATTAAGAGGAAGATGTTTGGAAAAGGCCATTACCAGCGAATAGGGCTCATCTCCGGTAGAACAGGCCGCACTCCAGATCTTAAGGTTCTTTCCGAACTTCTTAATAAGCTCGGGAATAAACTCCTTATCCATCAGCTCCCACTGATCCGGATTCCTGTAAAACTCGGATACATTGATGGTGATATAATTAATGAACTCATCAAAAAGCTTCGTATCCTTTTTTAACCCGTCAGCATAGGAGGGATAATCCTTAAAGCCGTTGCGCTCGATAAGTGTATCGATGCGGCGTCTCATCTGCTTTTCTTTATATGCGGAAAGCTCTATCTTTGTAAGCGAATAGATCGCTTTCTTAAACTGTTCGTAATCTCCGGTGACCATCCATTCTTCCTTTCATCTGTAAAACAGACTACCACTTACTCCTCTGCAGGTGCTTTTTCTGCAGCTTCAGGAGCTTCACCCGCTTCTTCTTCGGGAGCCTCTGCTGCTTCTTCCTTAGGAGCGTCCTCCTCAGAAGCGGAAGTAAGTGCCTTTATTGAAAGAGATATCTTGTGATCTGCTTCATTGAAGTCAACAACCTTGGCTTCAACTTCCTGGCCGCTCTTCAGAACATCGGAGGGCTTCTCAACATGATCCCTTGAGATCTGTGAAACATGGAGCAGCGCATCGATACCGGGTTCAAGCTCAACGAACGCACCGAAGTCGGTCATCCTTGCAACCTTACCCTTGACAATGGTGCCAACCGCATACTTCGAAGCAGCATCGATCCAGGGATTCTGGTCAGGGAACTTAAGTGAAAGGGCGATCTTTGTGCCCTGTATATCCTTGATGAATACGCGGAGATTCTCTCCTACCTTAAATACCTTTTTGGGGCTTTCCACATGTCCCCAGGACATTTCGGATATGTGAAGGAGGCCGTCGATATCCCCAAGATCAACGAACGCACCGAAGTCAGTTACGTTCTTAACCTGTCCCTCGATGATATCACCCACATGAAGCTTCTCAAGAAGCTCCTTCTGCCTCTCAGCCATGCGTGAAACGAGAAGGCACTTTCTGTCGCCGATGACTCTCCTTCTCTTGGGATTGAATTCGGTGATCATGAATTCGATCTCCTTGCCGTTATATTTGTTCAGATCCTTCTCATAAGTATCGGAAACAAGAGACGCGGGAATAAATACCCTTGCCCCTTCATATACTACCGAAAGTCCTCCGTCCAGAACCTTCACAACCCTGGCAGTCAGAACCTCCTTATTATTAAAGGCATCCTCAAGCTTCCTGTTGCCTCTGTCGGCAGCAAGTCTCTTGTAGGTGAGGAGAACCTGCTCATCGCCGGCCTTACCCTTGAGAACCTTTGCCTCAAGCTCATCACCCTCTTTGACGACCGTGGTAAGATCAAGGGAATTGTCGTTTGAGTACTCGGCTCTGGTGATGATACCATCGCCCTTTGCCCCGATATTCAACACGATCTCGTCAGCCTTAACGGAGATGACCTTTCCTTTTACGATCTCTCCCGGCCTGATGTTGGAATCATGCTCCAGTGATTCATTAAATAACTGTTCAAAAGTCTGTTCCTCTGACATGATTTTGAACCTCCTCAATAATATAATTTGGGGTGGAAGCCCCTGCTGTGATACCCACACAGTTTACATCTTTTAGAGAGTCAGGATCCAGGTCATCAACAGTTTGAATAAACCTTGTGTCCGCACATCGTTCAGAACAGATCTCGTACAACTTCCTCGTGTTGGAACTGTGTCGTCCTCCAACCACTATCATCGCATCCACCCGGGATGCTATCTCTCCAGCTTCATTCTGCCTCTGCTCGGTGGCATTGCAGATCGTATTCACAGTAGCCACATCATAACATTTTTTATCAAGTATTTCAACAAGCTTTTTGAATTTATGCACATTAAAGGTGGTCTGGGCAACCACAGACACGTGTTTATGCGGTTTTGCAGCATAATCTTCCGCTTCATCCCCGTCTTTTATGCAGTCAAGAGCCACATCGCTTTCTGCAAATCCCATTATTCCCTGGACTTCAGGGTGTTCACTGTCTCCGATTATAACAATATCCCTGCCTTTTGAGCTTTCCTCCGCCACGATCCTGTGGATCTTAAGGACAAAGGGACAGGTGGCATCCACAAGCCTGATCCCTTCCTTTTTTTTGAGAAGCTCGTAAATATCCCGGGGAACGCCGTGGGACCTGATGATGACCGTGCCTTCCGTGAGCTGTTCCAGTTCTTCCCTGGAACGTATCACGGTAACGCCCTTTTCCTCCAGATCCCTTACAACCTCCTCATTGTGGATGATCTCTCCGTAGGTATATATCTTTCCGCCTTTTCTGATCTCCTCATAAACCGTTTCCACGGCTCTTTTTACGCCGAAACAGAAGCCGGCGGTCTCTGCTGTGATAACCTTCATAGCTTCGCGTCGATAAGGGACAGTATCTTATCCACCACCTGTTCGATGGTCATTTCGGAGGTGTCCACCAGTATAGCATCTTCAGCCTGAACGAGAGGCGACTCGGCCCTGGTCATATCCCTGTGATCCCTTTCCTTAATCTCCTTTTCTATCTCCGCCAGATTTGCGCTCTCACCCTTTGAGAGAAATTCGCCGTATCTTCTTCTGGCCCTTACCCTTGCGCTGGCGGTAAGGTAGATCTTCAGTTCCGCGTTGGGCAGCACCTTTGTGCCGATATCCCTTCCATCCATGACAACATCCTTCATGAGTCCCAGCTCCTGCTGCAGGGAAACCAGCTTCTTCCTGAGCTCCGGCACCACCGAGGTCTTGGATGCCGCCTTGCTTACTTCTTCTGTCCTGATAAGGTCATTGACATTCTCCCCATTCAGGAAAACACACTGCACCCCGTCCTCATGATTAATGGTGATCTCCGCATCCTGGCATGCTTCCGCGATTCTGTCCGGATCATCGATGTCCACGCCCTTTCTGATCATATAAAGCGCCATGGCCCGGTACATGGCACCGGTATCCACATAGATCATGCCTTTCTTTTCCGCTATCATCTTCGCAATGGTACTCTTTCCGGCTCCTGCCGGCCCGTCGATGGCTATATCATATCCCATAGTTGTGATCCTCCTTATGGTTAAAATTACGGATAATAGCGGCTATCCGGCCGCTGATATCCCGACTGCTTAAAACCCTGCCCGGATGGTGTATGATCAGATAATGTGCGCTGCAGCGGCGGCGGCGGTGGACCAGGCCAGCTGAAGGTTAAAGCCCCCGGTGAAGGAATCGATGTCAAGGACTTCACCTATGAAGTAAAGACCGGACACCTTTTTTGATCCCATGCTGCCCGGGTCTATTTCCTTAACGGAAACCCCGCCTTTGGTAATGACGGCTTCATCAAACCCCCGGAGCCCTGAGATCCTTACACTGAAATCCTTGATAAGACTTAAGAAAGACCGCCGCTCTTCCCTGGAGATCTCCGCGCATTTCCTGTAAGGATCGATACCGGAACGGCTTACCATCACCGGTATCAGCTTTGCGGGAAACAGGGATGACAGGGAATTCTTGAATTCCTTAAGCCTGTTTTCTTCAAAGACGCGGATAAGCCGTCTGTCCAGCTCCTCTTCCGGCACGGCACTTTTCAGGTCTATATGCAGTGTGAGCTCCTTTGAAAAAAAGTCCGGCTTTACTGCGGTGGAGGCCGAAAGGATAACGGGACCGCTGACTCCGAAGTGGGTAAAAAGCATTTCCCCGAAATCCGAATACAGCACCTTCTTTTCCGAAGAAAGCTTTATGCCGACATTTTTCAGTGACAATCCCTGCAGCTTCTTAACATCCTCGTCCGGGGAATTAAAGGGCACCAGGGAAGGTGACTGGGGTGTTACCTCCATCCCCGCCGAAGCCGCAAATCCGTAGCCGTCTCCGGTGGATCCCGTAGTGCTGTAGGATCTGCCTCCGGTGGCCACTATGACCTTTCCGGCAAGGAGTTTTTTCCCTCCGGAAAGGAGTACTCCCTTTATACTGCTTTTTTCCCCTTCCTTTCCGGATATCATGAGCCCCGTGACCTTTGTATTCAGAAGGATCTCAGCCTTTTTATCCTTAAGGGCCTTTTCAAGGCTCTTTATAACATCGGAAGAGTGGTCCGATACGGGAAATACCCTGTTCCCCCTCTCCACTTTGGTCTTAAGCCCCAGCGAATCAAAGAGATCCACAGTGTCATAAGCTGTAAAGGAATAAAGAGCGGAATACATGAATTTTCTGTTGGACTGAATGGCATTTAAATGCTCTTCGGGGCCGGACAGATTGGTGAGATTGCATCTCCCTTTACCGGTAATAAAGAGCTTTTTGCCAAGCTTCTCGTTTTTTTCGACAAGGGTGACCTTAAGACCCTTTCCGGCAAGGAGCAGGGCACACATCATGCCCGAAGCTCCGCCTCCCACAACAATGACATCACTCATGACTTACCGTATTTAGTGCCGGGATATTCCCGTATCTTATTCTCATCTATGAAATTGATCTCGTCGGAATTATAGACCTGATACTCTTCCCAGGTGTCCTCCAGAAGGTTCAGATGCTCAACCACCTCATCCGTCTTCTTCATGCACAGTTCAACCACCAGCGCATTTATAAGTGAAAGGGGCGCCACCAGGGAATCCACGATGGAAATACTGTCGCTCACCGCCAGCAGATTGCAGGAAGAATACAAAGTCATGGGGGAGCGGTTGCTGTCAGTGATGGTAATAAGATGTGCGTTCCTGGTATTGGCATATTCCAGGGCCTTCAGAGTACGCATGGAATACCTCGGGAAATCTATGCCTATCAGCACATCCTTTTCATTTATCCTGATAAGCTGCTCAAAGACCTCGGTCAGGCTGTTGGTGGAGATGAGATGCACCTTTCCGAACATGGTATTTAAGTAAAATGAAAGGAACCCCGCTAACGGCGCGCAGCTCCTTATTCCCAGAACATAGATATTTTCGGCATTGATAATGGTTTCCACCGCCATTTCAAATGCCTTTGTGTTGATACCTGACATTGTGAGGGATATCCTGTCAATATCGGACTGGAGCACGGAATTGATGATCTCGTGGTCGCTTCTGTCCCCGAAAGCCTCCCCCATACGGTCGATACGGTTCAGCTTATGCTTCACCACCTCGGAAAGAGCCTCCTGAAACTCCGGAAAACCGTCAAATCCCACTGCGGACGCAAACCTTACCACCGTGGACTCACTGACTCCGACTCTCTTTCCAAGCTTAGCGGCAGTCAGAAATGCCGCCTCGTCGGTATTCTCTGTAATAAACTTCACAAGAGCTCTCTGCCCCTTGGAAAGCTTGGGAAAATCTTCGTTGATATGCTGGATCAGTCCCCTGGCATCACTCATAGATCTTTGTAAACATATCCTCTAAAAGCTTAACTGTCTCCTTTTCGGAGATATCGAATTCATTCCTGATCATCATGCAGGCAGTACCGTGAATGATAAGCCATACCTTCATAAAGACGGATTCATAATCCGAGGGCTCTATGCCTTTGATCCGTTTAAGCTCGTTAATGACATAGTTTTTGGAGCCGCCGTTAACCAGATCATAGGTGCTCTTTCCCAGCCTGTTTTCCGAAAGGAAGAGCATTCTGAAGATATTGGGCTCGTTCTTGGCAAAAGAAATGAAGGTCATGCCGAAGTTGACAAAGGGCATAACTGAATAATCGCTGTCCAGCTCAAAATAACCGCTGAAATAATCAGCACATTTCAGGAAGAGATCGTCATCAAGCTCTCCCATATTTTTATATATCCTGAAGATGGGCTGTGTGCTGCATCCGGCTCTCTCAGCCAGATGTCTTGCAGAGAGATCTTCTTTCCCCTTCTCTCTCACAAGCTCAAACGCCGCATCCAGAAGCATGTCCTTTGTAACGCTTTGCTTTCTTGGCATGATACCCTCCATAAGACCATGTTCCGATATAATAATCTTCTCCCTTCGGAACAATAATTGTAAAACAACTGATATTTTATCTTAAGTTCAAGGTATTATCAAGTCATTTTTTTGTTTTCATAATTCTGGACCAGAAGTTGTGAATCATCAGTCGCGGCAGGGGCTGTCTCAGGTGCTGCGGCCGCTCCTTCCTTCACTGTTCCGGGCAGGGCCGGCATATTCCGGCTCACAGTCTGTCCCTCCTCGGGAGCGGCTGAAACGGCTGCATTAAGAGCGTTTGCGCTTACCGGGCCGGGAACCGCATTTCCGCTTAAAGGCACTGTGGGAGCTGCCTGAGGCACAGGTACCGAGGGTGCCTGTACTCCGCCGGGAGCTGAAGCAGAAGGCGCCTGTACTCCGCCGGGTGCCGGAGCCGGTGGCAGCTGTGCGTCCTTTGTGGGAGCTTTGGCTCCGCTTTTTTCAGAAGCCTTGCCGTCTTCCGCTGAAGCTGCAGCAGTATTTACGGGAACACTTACAGGCATAGGAGGATCAAGAAGCAGGGGCATCCCCTCATAGGTCAGGTTCCAGAGCTTTGAGTCAACGATCCTGCGGCCTACTATCATGTATCCCTCATCATCAAAGCACCAGGTCTGGGATCCTATGAAAAGCCAGGAACCTGTTAAATACTTTCCTCCCGGCATCATGTACTTTATTCCCCTGTCCGCAACCACAAAGCCTCCGCTGTTGCTTATTGCCACAGCTGCGGGATCGATCATCGCCGGTGTCTCCTCCGGAGCCTTGTTATCGGCAAAGACAGGATTTGTTCCGAAGACCATGGAAAATAACAGACCTATTGACAAAAAAGCCGCCGTAATCCTTTTCATTTCCCCTTTTCCTCCTTAAACACCTCATATTTCAATGCCTTGGTCATCACACAGACCAGTTGTTTTGAGCCCGATCGGGACAGACCGGGCTCATAGCAGTATACGGGGAGCTGCCCCGTTTTTCTTTATTTCAGATCAGACGGGATAAGCGCCGTTTTCCTTATCTGCCTTTGAAAGGTCAACACCCTCCTGCTGAGCCTTCCTGTACTTGAAGAAATCGGTGGCAACCTGAGGGAACAGTGCATAGGAAAGCACATCCTCATCCTGCTGTATGTACTGGGCACACTCCTCCCTGTACTTGGGAAGCTGGGGCTCCAGATGATCTGCGGGACGGTCGGTTATGGGAGTCTCGCCGGGGATGATCTTTGCTACAACCTCGGGATTCATGGGCTTAACTGTCTGACCGTACATACCGCGGCAGAGATCCTTTGTCTGTCCGGTTGAAACCTTATATCTCTCACCCATGAGCACGTTCATGACCGCCTGGGTTCCCACTATCTGTGAAGAAGGTGTAACAAGAGGCGGCTCACCGAGATCCTTACGTACCCTCGGCACTTCCTCCAGAACCTCCGTAAGCTTATCTTCCTTACCCTGCTCTCCCAGCTGCTTGATCATATTTGAAAGCATTCCGCCGGGAACCTGATAACGGAGTGTATTGATATTAACACCCATAACCTTGGGATTCAAAAGACCGCTCTTTAAGCACTCCTCTCTGTAAGGCTCGAAATACTTGCCTACCTCGATGAGCTTTTCAAGATCAAGACCCGTCTCGTATCCGCTGCTCTCAAGAGCCTTGGCCATAACCTCGGTAGCGGGCTGTGATGTTCCCATGGAAAACGGAGAAGCGGCACAGTCGATAACATCTACTCCTGCCTCTACTGCCTTTAAGTAGGTCATGGAAGCCATACCTGAAGTGTAGTGGGTATGAAGCTGTATGGGAAGGCTTGAACCCTTCTTTAAGGCTGTTACAAGATCATAGGCTGCTCCGGGAAGGAGAAGTCCGGCCATATCCTTAATGCAGATACTGTCGGCTCCCATTTCCTCTATCCTTCTTGCAACGTTCTCCCAGTATTCAAGGGTATAGGCATCACCCAGTGTATATGAGAGTGCTATCTGGGCATGTCCGTTTTCCTTCTTGGTGGATTTTACGCAGGTCTCCAGGTTACGGAGATCGTTCAGACAGTCAAATATACGGATAACGTCGATCCCGTTTGCAACTGATTTCTGGACAAAGTATTCAACAACATCATCTGCATAGTGACTGTATCCCAGGATGTTCTGCCCGCGGAAAAGCATCTGCAGTCTCTGATGGGGCAGTCCCTTCCTGATCTTCCTGAGCCTCTCCCAGGGATCTTCCTTCAAAAATCTGAGGCAGGAATCAAATGTCGCTCCTCCCCAGCATTCTACTGAATTGTAGCCGATCTGATCCATGGTATCCAGAATGGGGAGCATTTCTTCAATGGGCATTCTGGTGGCGATCAGCGACTGGTGGGCATCCCTAAGTATGGTCTCGGTAATGCCGACCTTCTTTTTTACTGTTGTATCAGCCATTTATTTTTCCTCCTGGTATTAATACAAAAACTTCTAAATCTAGCTGCCCACGGGCCTGATGTATTCAGAAACCTCAAGTCCCCGGGGCACTGATGCGACCAGCGCATCAATACGTGCCCGTAAAACGTCCCCCGGACGTTTTACCAGGCAATCCCGCTTAAGCGGGACAAGTTTCCTTCGGAAA
>JAFVEU010000054.1 GCA_017475845.1 Lachnospiraceae bacterium
CACCTGCCCCTGCCGCCGAGGTTTTGTGATTCCAAGAGGGACGCAAGCGTTTATCCGGGGTATGGTATTCCGTTTTGACGCGGGTGTTGAGATTATAGTATAATAAAGTTTCGGAATCTTTGAGGAGCATCATAGGAGGAAAAGAAGTGAAGACATACCTTGTGACCGGCGGTGCCGGATTTATCGGTTCGAATTTCATTCATTACATGTTCGGGAAATACGGGAAGGATATAAGGATAATAAACGTGGATTCCCTGACATATGCCGGAAATCTGGAGAACTTAAGCGGTATAGAAGAGAAATATGACTACGGGTTCGTAAAGGCGGATATCCGTGACAGGGAGGCCATAAGGAAGGTCTTTAAGGAAAATGATATAGACTATGTGGTGAATTTCGCGGCGGAGAGTCACGTGGACAGGAGTATTGAAAACCCCGAGATCTTTGTGGAGACTAATGTGCTGGGTACCCTTGTGATGCTGAATGCCGCAAAGGAAGCCTGGGAGACGGAGGATGGTTATAAGGAGGGAAAGAGGTTCCTCCATGTTTCAACGGATGAGGTATACGGTTCCCTTGATGATCCCGAGGATTATTTCTATGAGGATACCCCCTATTCTCCCCACAGTCCCTATTCGGCCAGCAAGGCATCCTCTGATTTCCTTGTAAAGGCCTATGTGGATACCTATAAGTTCCCGGCGGTCATCACCAACTGTTCCAATAATTACGGGCCCTACCAGTTCCCGGAGAAGCTTATCCCCCTTATGATAAACAATGCTCTCCACGGGAAGGAGCTGCCGGTATACGGTGACGGAAAGAATGTCAGGGACTGGCTCTATGTGGATGACCACTGCAAGGGCATAGACATGGTGCTTAAGGGGGGACGCATCGGAGAGAAATACAATATCGGCGGACACAACGAAAAGGAAAATATTGAGATCATACATATAATCCTCGATACCCTTAAGGAGATACTTCCCGACAGTGATGAGAGGAAGAAGAATATAAGCGAGGATCTGATAAGACACGTAACGGACAGAAAGGGCCATGACAGGCGCTATGCCATTGCACCGGACAAGATAAGGAAGGAACTGTCCTGGGAGCCTGAGACCAGGTTTGAGGAGGGCATCAGGAAGACCATTGAGTGGTATCTGTCCCATGAAGAGTGGATGGCCCATGTTACAAGCGGTGACTATCAGTCCTATTATGAAAAGATGTATGCCGGGAGGTAAAGGATCCATATGAAAGGAATAATACTTGCCGGAGGTTCCGGTACCAGGCTCTATCCTCTTACAAAGGCAGTATCCAAGCAGATGATGCCTGTTTATGACAAGCCCATGATCTATTATCCCCTGTCCGCTCTTATGCTGGCCGGGATAAGGGATATACTCATCATCTCCACAGAGAGGGATCTGCCGGCCTTTCAGGAACTCTTCGGAGACGGGTCGGAACTGGGGCTCAATTTCTCCTATAAGGTGCAGGCGGCACCCAACGGACTTGCGGAAGCTTTTATAATAGGTGCCGATTTCATCGGTAATGACAGGGTGGCCATGGTCCTTGGGGATAACATATTCTACGGCCAGAGCTTTTCAAAGGTATTGAAGGCAGCGGCTGCCAGGGAAGAGGGAGCCACGATCTTCGGCTATTACGTGAAGAACCCGAAGGAATACGGCGTGGTGGAGTTTGACAGTGAGGGAAGGGCGGTTTCCATAGAGGAAAAGCCCGAGCATCCCAAGTCAAAATATGCGGTCCCGGGACTCTATTTTTACGATAACGACGTGGTGGACATAGCTGCCAACGTGAAGCCTTCAGCCAGAGGAGAGCTGGAGATCACTTCGGTGAATAATGAGTATCTCCGGCGGGGAGATCTCTATGTGGAGACTCTGGGCAGGGGCTTTGCCTGGCTGGATACCGGAAGCCACGATTCCCTTCTGGATGCGGCGGATTTTGTGGCGGCTTTCCAGAAGAGGCAGGGATTATATATTTCCTGCATAGAGGAGATCGCATATAAGAGAGGCTTTATCGACAGGGAGCAGCTCTTAAAGCTTTCCGAGCCTCTTAAGAAGACTGCATACGGGCAGTATCTGGTAGACATCGCGAATGGGCTTTAAGCATTTCCGTATAATCGCGGTCGCAGCCGCAATACTGGTTGTGGCCGCTTTCTTTGTGTTTCTCCTTAATTCCCGGGGGAGGGTTTTGACCCGGGGAGAGGGAGAAAGGGAAGCTCTTCTGCCGGAAAAAGAGACCGGGGGCAGCGAGGAATTTAAGGATATAAAAGAAGCCGGATTAAATAAGGCTGAGGACAGGTTAAGGGAAGAAGAGAAGGAAAAGGAAGGACCCGGGGAAGAATCTGATACGGAAGGATGGCCCCATGTGGAAATGCTCCTGTCCTCCGTAAATAAGGACCTTAAGATAATGATCACAAGGGACGGCGCCCTGGTCACCGGGGTTCCCTTTAGGACGGAGATCACAAGGGACGGAGAGGTACTGGAATACGAGGACAGTGACATGGACGGAGTCATTTCCGCAGCAGACCTTCCGGGAGGAAAGTATTCGGTCCGGCTTAAGCCCGCAGAGGGTTATATAACCCCCGAAAGCCCGTCAACCCTTACTGTGAGGAGCAGCATCACATACCAGACGGTGGCCTATATAAGGACCCTTATCCGTACTGAGGATGAGATAGATGTGGCGAATGAGGACACGGCGGAGCTGGGTGAGGAGGATGACGGAAAGCTCTTAAATGAAGGAAAGATAGAGCTTGAAAGCGGCACCGTAGGCATAGATGTTTCAAAGTATAACAGGGATATAGACTGGGAAAAGGTAAAGGCTTCCGGAATAGAGTATGCCATCATAAGGCTTGGATACAGAGGGTCCGGTACGGGCTCCCTGGTGGAGGATCCCTATTATGAAAGGAATATAAGAGGTGCCAGGGAAGCGGGGCTAAAGACCGGGGTATATTTCTTTACCCAGGCCTTAAATGAGACCGAGGCCGTAGAGGAAGCAAGTATGGTCTGCGCTCTCTGCCCTAAGGAGGATCTGGATCTTCCGGTGTTTCTGGATGTGGAATCCTCGGGAGGCAGGGGAGACCCGGTGGCGAAGGATCAGAGGACAGCCAATATCAGGGCCTTTGTGGAAACCCTTCAGGCCAGGGGCTACAGTGCCGGAGTCTATGCCAATAAGAAGTGGCTCACCTCGTATATCAATGCCGGGGAGTTATCGGATTTCCCCATATGGCTCGCACAGTACAAGGTAAGCCGCCCGACCTATGAAGGAAAATATGATGCCTGGCAGTACTCCTCAAAGGGGCATGTGGAAGGCATAGAAGGATACGTGGATCTGGATCTGAACATATCACTGTGAGGAGAGTGTCTATGCCGGAGCTTTCCGGGAAGGCAGGTCTCAGGGGGAAAGGAGATTTTTCGGGACAATGGGACAGATAAGAGTTGAAACATGCGATATTGAGGGATTAAAGGTGCTTATCCCCGAAGTATTCGGAGATGAAAGAGGATACTTCATGGAGACCTACAGGAGGGATCAGTTTACCGAAGAAGGCATACCGGTGGAGTTTGTCCAGGATAACCAGTCTTCTTCGGTAAAGGGTGTGCTCCGGGGGATGCACTTCCAGATAAACCATCCCCAGGCAAAGCTTGTCCGGGTGATAAAGGGCAGGGTTTACGACGTGGCGGTGGATCTGAGAAAGGGCTCAAAGACCTTCGGAAAGTGGTTCGGGGTGGAGCTCTCGAGCGAGAACAAGAAGATGCTCTATATACCAAGGAGCTTTGCCCACGGCTTTTTAGTGCTCTCGGATACAGCGGAATTTGTTTATAAATGTGATGATTTCTTCCACCCCGGGGATGACGGGGGGCTCAGGTACAACGACCCGGACATAGGGATAGTCTGGCCTGATGAGATAAGACCGGAGGATATGAACATCAATGACAGGGACAGGAACTGGCCGGATTTCAGGGCCCAGTTTGGATAAATACAGGAAAAAGGTGATAATAGCGGCGGTGGTCATCGTCGCTCTCTGGAATGCCTATATCATTTTCCACAGCAATGAGCTTGCGGATCCCATGCAGGAGATACTTAAAAAGGTGATATCCTGCTGTATGCTTGACGCTGCCCTCATAGGCTTTATTTTAGGCTATGACAGGATAGTAACCCTGCCTGTGGAGCTCTATGAGAACAGGGAGCTCATATGGAAGCTTTCCTTAAATGATTTCAAGTCGAAATACGCAGGCTCGTACCTGGGTATTTTCTGGGCCTTTGTACAGCCCGTGGTCACGGTACTTGTGTACTGGTTTGTGTTTTCCGTAGGGGCCAGGACAGATATTACCGGAGAGACCACCTATCCCTTTGTGCTCTGGCTTATCGCAGGCATTACCCCCTGGTTCTTTTTCGCGGATGCCTGGGGACAGGGTACCAGCGCCCTGCTTTCATATCAGTTCCTTGTAAAAAAGGTGGTCTTTAAGATAAGCATCCTTCCGATAATCAAGGTGATAAGCGCTCTTTTTATCCACCTTTTCCTGACTCTTGTGGCCTGCGTCCTTCTTATAGGCTGCGGGTATTATCCCACTGTTTACTGGCTGCAGCTCCCCTATTTCACCTTCTGTGTCTTTTTCCTGGTGCTGGGCTTAAGCTATGTGACCTGTTCCATAGTGGTATTCTTCAGGGATCTGGGGCAGATAATAAGCATAACCCTTCAGGTGGGAGTGTGGATAACGCCTATCATGTGGCATATAGAAGCGCTGCCAAGACCTTTTCAGGTCCTGTTCAAGCTGAACCCCGTCTATTATGTGGTAGACGGATACAGGATGGCGCTTTTAGATAAGATGTGGTTCTGGGAGCACTTTTATTCCACCGCTTACTTCTGGATCTTTTCCACGGTGATGTTCTTATTCGGTGCCCTGGTATTTAAGAGACTCAAAGTGCATTTTGCGGATGTTCTTTAAATTGTTTCAGGCCTTCTGAAGAACGGCCTGATATGCAGCACCGGCCCTTTGGCACATACGGATCTTAACGGGCAGGTGTTAAAAGCGGGAAAGGGATCATGGAAACAGCTATAAGCGTAGAACATCTGAATAAGATATATAAGCTTTACGACAGGCAGCGGGACAGGGTAAGGGATGCCCTGGGGCTTACAAAGAAGCAGCTCTATCACGAGCACTATGCCCTTAAGGATGTGTCCCTGTCCGTAAAGCAGGGGGAGACCGTGGGTATCATCGGTACCAACGGCTCCGGTAAGTCTACCCTCTTAAAGATAATAACCGGGGTCCTTACCCCCAGCTCCGGCAGCGTTTCCATAAACGGCAGGATCTCAGCCCTTCTGGAGCTTGGCGCCGGGTTCAATATGGAATTCACCGGCATCGAGAATATTTACTTAAACGGCACCATGACCGGTTTTTCCAAGGCGGAGATCGACAGCAAACTAGAGGATATTCTGGATTTTGCGGACATAGGGGACTTTGCTTATCAGCAGGTGAAGACCTATTCCAGCGGAATGTTCGTAAGACTGGCCTTTGCCGTGGCCATCAATATCGATCCGGAGATACTCATAGTGGATGAGGCCCTTTCCGTTGGGGATGTGTTCTTCCAGAACAAATGCTATCATAAATTCGAGGAATTCAGGAAAGCCGGAAAGACCATACTCTTTGTGAGCCATGACCTGTCCAGCATAAGCAAGTACTGTGACAGAGTGGTGCTCCTTGACCGGGGAAGAAAGATAGCGGAGGGAGTGCCCAAAGAGATCATCGACATGTATAAAAAGGTTCTGGTGCATCAGCTGGATCAGGATCCTTCGGACCGGAAGGAAAGCCTTAACCGGAACAGGGATGTAGGAGAAGGGAAAAAGAGATGGCAGGACAGGATGAGCTTAAATCCCTCCTTTGACAGCTACGGGAACGGCCTCGCGGATATCATTGATTTCTGCTGTATAGATAACAGCGGTCAGATAACCAACACCGTTATCAAGGGAGACAGCTTCTCCATAAGGGTCAAATGCCTGTTCCATGAAAGGATATCCGAGCCCATCATTGCCGTGTCCTTTAAGAACAGGATGGGAGTAGAGATAACCGGTACAAATACCATGTTTGAAAAGGTGGATACCGGGGAGCCGGTGGAAAATGACATACTGACTGCCACCTTTACCCAGGATATGTCCCTTCAGGGAGGAGAGTATCTCATATCATTGGGATTGGTGGGATACAGGAACGGCGAATTTACGGTCTATCACAGGATGTATGATATATTCAGCATCAACTGCATATCCTCCAGGGATACTACCGGCTACTACGATATGGGCATGGAGACCACGGTTGAAAAGAGCCGTTATACAGGGGAGAACTGAAGTATCAAAAGGGTTGACGGACAGCGGAGACAGATACATATATGGGTAAAAGCATTGAAAGAATAGGAGAAGTCATACTGGATCTAAGCGAGTACCGGGGAGACGACAGGTATTCGGAGGGAGCGGAGGAAGACAGACTTCTAGAGATAGTAAAAGAGCATAAGGAATCGGAGTTCAACCGGCTCATCGCTGCGGAACAGCGCTGGAGCCTGCTTTACCACCTTTCACACATGAGGGGAAATATCGTGGATTTCTTTCCCTTTAAGAGGAACCAGAAGGTGCTGGAGATAGGTGCGGGCTGCGGAGCGATAACCTCCACCGTGGCAAAGAAGGCGGGGCATGTGACCTGCGTGGAATTAAGCTACAAGCGGAGCCTTATTAACGCATTCCGGAACCGGGACCATGACAATATCGATATCCGGGTGGGAAACTTCCAGGATATAGAGAAGAAGCTGGATAGGGATTACGATTACATACTTCTGATCGGTGTTCTGGAATACGCCCCCTCATATATAGACGCAAAGGATCCCTTTAACGAGATCCTGACCCGTCTTGCCCATCATCTCGGACAGGGCGGCCAGATACTCATAGCCATCGAGAACAAATACGGCATGAAGTATTTCGCCGGCTGCAGGGAAGATCACACCGGACGTTACTATGACAATATCGAGGGCTATACCCACGGAGGCGGAGTCTGCACCTTTTCAAGGAACAGGCTTATCCGCATAGCCCACAAGGCGGGATACGAGTATAAATTCTTTTATCCCTATCCCGATTATAAGCTTCCGGTCACCGTATATTCCGACGACAGGCTCCCGGTGAAGGGAGAGTTTAACGAGAATGAGAGAAACTTTGACGGGGAGAGGATCACTCTTTTTGACGAGAGCTCGGCCTTTGATGAAGCGCTGAGGGACGGTTATTTCCCCTTCTTTTCCAATTCCTTCCTGATGGTGCTGCAAAAGGAGAACAGGCTTGAGAGCATGATGGAACGCTATCCCGTCTATTCCAAGCATTCCACGGAGCGGGATCCCCAGTATCAGATAAGGACCGATATAACTGTGGACGGAAATCATAAGACCGTAGTGGAAAAGACTCCCTTTACTAGGGAGGCGGTGCCCCATCTCCTAAGGATGGCCGAGGCTTATGAGGGGATAAAGGAGGAGTTTAGGAGTACCAGCTTCAGACCCTGCCCTGTAAAGAAGGTATATGATCCCTACGGGGAGCTTCTCTGCCTGGAATTTGACTATATCGACGGGCGGAGCATGGACGAGGAGCTTAAACGGCTGCTCATCGCCGGCAGGGGAGAAGAATGCGTCAGGGCTGTGGTGAATTTCTCACAGACCATGAGAAAGACCGCCGTAAGGGATTTCTGGGCCACCAGGGAATTCGCCGAGGTCTTCGGTGTCACCTCCCTTCCCGGGGAGCTTAAGAGCATGGAGATCACGGATGTGGATATGGTTTTTTCAAACCTTATCTTCCTAAACGGCTGGAACATAATAGATTACGAATGGTCCTTTGAATTCCCCATTCCCGTGGATTTCGTGATATTCAGGGCCATAAGCTATTTCCTCTCATCCTTTGGGGTGAATGAGCCCGAGGATTTTAACGGCATTTACCAGAAGGTTGGGATAGACGCGGATCTGATAGGTATCTTTTACGAGATGGAGCAGGCCTTCCAGCGGCATATCGCAGGGCGGCATATCTCCCTTGCGGGGATGTACTCCCTCTTTGGCGGGAACAATATACAGTTAGAGGAAACCCTTATCAAATCAAGGCTCCTGAAACGCCCCGAAAGACCCAGGATCTATTTTGACAGGGGGCTTGGCTGGCATCAGGAGGACTCCGTCATAATCAACGCTGAGAGGGATTATGAGGACAGGATCATGTTCGATATGCTGATCCCGGAAGACTGTACGTCCATAAGGATAGATCCTGCGGATTATAAGTGTTTTGTAAGGGTGGAAAAGCTGACTCTTAACGGGGAAGCGGTGAAGGAGTGCCTGATAAACGGTACCGGCATCACCGGGAACGTGATCATCTATGATACGGAGGATTCCCAGCTGATACTTGAGGATGTGATCCCCCAGACAAGGCTCCATATGGAATATCACATAAGCACCCTGGATGAGAGATTCTTCGGACCCCTGGCCTTCGAATTCGCCATGCCCATAGACAATAAGGGTTCAGGCTTCAAGCATCTCTTAAAGGGCAGCAGACCGGAATTCATTTCCATGGTCTTAAGCTGAAGATGACAAGGGAAGAATATATAAGAATTTCAGAGGAGTACAGAGACCCGTATCAGGCATGGATCAGGGAAAAGGAGATAAGGCGGGAGCCGGAAGAGCTCATTATCACCGGGGGTTACAGTCTTTTTACCTGCAGCGGCTGCGTAACTGACCCTGGCCTCATGTCTGCATTAAGGGAATACGGAGCCTTTGAAGGGGGCTTTGATTTTATATATACGGACGAAGACGAAAGAGAGAGTGACGGAAGGCGCCATGATCCCTTTTTTAAGCCGGACTATTCCCCGGATACCTTAGAGAGCTTTTACTATCCCGGAGGGCTGACCATTGTGTCCGATCATCTTTCGGAGATGGTATCGGGAGAGGACAGATACGAAAAAGGCTCCCTTGAATTTTTAAGGGAATGCGGACTTAGGGCCGGAAAGCCCCTGCATATCCCGGAGGTTCTCTGTCATGCCTTAGAGCATAAGGACTATACTTATCCCGGAGGAGAGACCCGAACCGGCGGAGCGCCGGCAGATGCCGGGATTTCCGCAGTGATACTGTCAAAGGATCATCCCGCTGTCTTAAAAACCTGTGTGGAAGGGCTTATGAAAGCCTCGGCTGCGGAAGGGATAAGGACAGAGTGCATAGTCATCGATAACGGCAGCAGTGCGGAAAACACGGAGAGCTACAGGGAGCTGTCGGAAGTATTTAAGTTTACCTACGTGAGGGAGGAGAGGGAATTCATCTATTCCGCTCTTTGCAACAGGGGAGCGGAGCTCACACATTTTCCTTTTCTCCTTTTCCTGAATGACGATATAGAAGTGCCGGAAGGAAGGGCTTTTCTTTCAAAAATGGTAAGGGAGGCCGCAAAAAGGACCACCGGAGCAGTGGGCGTAAAGCTTCTCTATCCCGGAGGAAAAAAGATACAGCACTGCGGCATCACCCTTTTAAGGAGCGGTGCAAGCCATAAGCTTGCGGGCTATGAGGATGATAAGAGCTATTTCCGGGGAGTTAACCGGATAAAGAGAAACGTGCTTGCGGTTACAGGTGCCTGCCTGATGACAGAGCGGCGGAAATTTGAGGAGGCAGGAGGCTTTGACGAAAGCTTCGCCGTTTCCTATACGGACGTGCAGCTCTGCAGCGCCCTCATGGAAAAGGGCTATTATAATGTCTGCCTGAACGACATATACCTTATCCATCATGAGAGCCTGTCCCGGCAGGCGGACGCCGGAGACCGGATAAAATACTTAAGGCTTAAGGAAGAGAGGGAGCGCTGGTATGAAAGGTACGGCGGTCTCTTTAAGAAGGGGGATCCCTGGTACAGCGTGAACCTTACGGAAACAGGCCTGGACTACAGCGTGAACATGCCATCCGCCGGGGACAGGGCGCCCTTTTACCGGAGTCTCCCCGGGGAAGGGGGCAATGAACCCGGGGTACAGGGCTGCAGGGTGAAGGATGATCCCGGGGGAAAGAAGGTCTTATGGAGCCTTGACTATTTCGGGAAGAGATCATCCGATGCCCAGGGAAACGAGGATTTCCTTGAGATAATCGGCTGGGCCTTTGTAAAGGGGGAACCGGGGTATCTATATGACGTTTCCGTATCTTTAAAGGACGGCGAAAGGGAATATCTCTTTAAGGCCGGGAGGACCGTGAGGGAGGATGTGCCGGAAGTCTTTCCCGGGGAAAAGGATCTTATGCTTTCCGGTTTTTCCGTAAAGATAAGCTCCGGCTGCTTTGAGCACGACATAAGTAAAGAGAGTGTGGCGATAGTACTTACGAAAAAGGGTGTTTTCGGAAGGATAAAGGGATATATAAAAAAGTATGAGCCTTGAATCATATTATAAGGACCTGTATGAACAGGAAAAACTTAAGAATGAGCGCCTTACGGAGGAGCTTGTCAGGGTGGAAGCGGACAATTCCGAGATGAAGGAAAAGCTTGACACCCTTAAGAACAGCAAGCTTTTTAAGCTTATCAAGCCCTTCCGGAACGTCTACGCAAGGGGCGTTGCGGTGAAGGAGAGGATAAGGCGCCTCGGGAGCTTCAGCGAATTTGTGAGGAAGCTTAAGAGCAAGAGGATAGAGATGCAGGCCTACAAGCTCCACGGCACCATGAGCTTTCCCGATGAGGAACGGAGAAAGGAAGAGAGTCTTTATGTCTTTAAGGAAAGGCATGTGGTAAGTATCCTTGTGCCGGTCTTCAATACCCCGGAAAAATTCCTCCGGGAGATGATAGAGAGTGTCACGAACCAGACCTATTCCGGCTGGGAGCTCTGCATAGCTGACGGCTCCGATGCCGAACACGGATATGTGGCAGAGATCATAAAGGAATATTCGGAGAGTGATAAAAGGAGCAATGCAGCGGGGGAGAGCCGCATAAAATATAAGAAGCTGGAAAAGAACCTGGGGATCTCCGGAAACACCAATGTGTGCTTTGATCTGGCACAGGGTGATTATATCGGGCTTTTTGACCATGACGACGTGCTGCACCCCTCCGTCCTCTACCGCTATATGAGGGAGATAGAGGATACAGGCGCGGATTTCCTTTACTGTGACGAAGCCACCTTCAAGGGCAGCAGCATAAATAACATGATAACCATGCACTTCAAACCGGACTTCGCCATAGATAACTTAAGGGCCAATAACTATATCTGCCATTTCTCGGTATTTTCAAGGGAGCTTTCGGAAAAGGCGGGGCGCTTCAGAAGTGAATTTGACGGCAGCCAGGATCATGACATGATACTCCGCCTCACTGCCGTTGCAAAGAAGATCCGCCACGTGCCGGGAGTCTACTATTACTGGAGGAGCCACCAGGGTTCCACCGCGGCGGATATCCATTCCAAGGACTATGCCATAGACGCGGCAAAAAGAGCAGTGGCTGACCATCTTACAGCCTGCGGGTTTAAGGACTTTGAGATAGAGAGCACCAGAGCCTTCGAGACCATTTTCCGTATCCGCTTCGCCCTTGTTTCCCGGCCGAAGGTCAGTATCATAATCCCCAATAAGGATCACGCCCCGGACTTAAAGCGCTGCTTTGAATCCATAGTGAACAGGAGCTCCTATGACAATTTCGAGATCCTGGTGGTGGAGAACGGAAGCAGCGAAAAGGAGACAGAGGAGCTTTACGAAACCATAGAAAAAGCGCCCTTTGCCCGGATCCTTAAATATGAGAGAGGAGAGGATGAGGGCTTTAATTTCTCGAAGCTAATAAACTTCGGAGCTAAGGCCGCAGAGGGAGAGATGCTCCTCTTACTTAATAACGATACGGAGGTTATCACCCGTAACTGGATAGAGAACCTCTTAATGTATGCCCAGAGGGAGGACGTGGGAGCTGTGGGCTGCAAGCTCTATTATGACGATAACAGCATACAGCACGCCGGCATAGTGCTGGGTCTCGGAGCCCACAGGACTGCGGGCCACACCCATTACAGGCTCCACCGGGACAATCTGGGATACATGGGAAGACTCTGCTACGCCCAGGATGTCACCGCAGTTACCGGCGCCTGTCGTATGGTAAAGAAAAGTGATTTTGAAAAGGCCTGGGGCTTTGACGAAGGCTTTGCGGTGGCACTTAATGATGTGGATTTCTGCCTGAAGCTAAGGCACCTGGGGCTCTTAAATGTGTTCACTCCCTTTTCGGAGCTCTTCCATTACGAAAGCAGATCCAGAGGAGACGACACAGACGGCTCCGACAGTGCTAGGGCTGAGCGTTATGATGGGGAGGCGGCACACTTCAGGGAAAAGTGGAAAGCGGATCTCATGGCGGGGGACCCTTACTACCACCCGAACTTCTCCCTTGACCACAGTAACTTCACCCTGAACGCCAGCCCTGCCCCCATGGTGCAGTAAATATAAATCTTCGTAAATGGCAGTGAATGTGGTATAATATTATTCAATGATTTTTAACTTAAGGAGGGATCCGGATGGACGATTACAGAAAGAATTATGAGTATTGGTTAAACGACCCTTATTTTGACGAAGATACCAAAAATGAACTGAAGGCCATCGCAGGTGACGAGACCGAGATCCAGGAGAGGTTCTATAAGGATCTGGAATTCGGCACCGGAGGCTTAAGGGGTATCATCGGAGCGGGAACCAACCGCATGAACATCTATACCGTAAGGCGTGCTACCCAGGGGCTGGCAAACTATATATTAAAGGAGGGCACGGGAAGCAAGGGCGTGGCCATTGCCTACGACTGCAGAAGGATGTCCCCCGAATTTGCGGACGTTGCGGCTCTCTGTCTTGCGGCCAACGGGATAAAGGCATATGTATTTGATTCTCTCCGGCCTACTCCCGAGCTTTCTTTCGCCATCAGATATTTAAAGTGCACCGCAGGTATCGTGGTCACAGCAAGTCACAATCCCCCTGAGTATAACGGATATAAGGCATACTGGGAGGACGGAGCACAGGTCACCTCCCCCAGGGATACGGATATCGTAAAAGAGGTTGCGGCCATTAAGGACTTCAGCGAAGCGAAGACCATGGATATGGAGGAGGCTAAGAAAGCCGGCCTTTATAATGTCATAGGCAGTGATCTGGATGATGCGTATATAGCGGAGTTAAAGAAGCTTATCATCCATCCCGACATCATTAAGGAGATGTCAAAGGATATAAAGATCGTATATTCACCCTTCCACGGAACAGGAAATGTGCCCGTGAGACGGGTGCTTAAGGAGCTCGGATTCGAGAATGTATATGTGGTTCCCGAGCAGGAGCTGCCGGATCCGGACTTCACCACTCTGGATTATCCCAATCCGGAGGATCCCAAGGCCTTTACACTGGCGCTTAAGCTTGCAAAGGAAAAGGATGCGGACATCGTTATGGCAACGGATCCCGATGCGGACAGGCTTGGGATCTATGCAAAGGATTCCGCCACCGGAGAATATGTACCCTTTACGGGAAATATGTCGGGAATACTGATCGCCGAATACCGCATGAGGGAACTGAAGGCTTTGGGAAAGCTTCCTTCAAACGGCGCAGTTATAAAGACCATAGTATCTTCAAACATGATAGATCCCATCGCTGCGGAGTATGAGCAGAAGCTTATAGAGGTGCTTACGGGATTCAAGTATATCGGTGAGCAGATCAAGTGGTTTGAGGAGCAGAAGAGCTATGAATATGTCTTCGGCTATGAAGAGTCCTACGGCTGTCTTGTAGGCACCCATGCCAGGGATAAGGACGCGGTGGATGCGGTGATGTGTCTCGCGGAAACTGCAGCCTGGTGCAAGAAGCAGGGCATTACCGTATGGGATCAGATGCTTGAGATCTATAAGAAATACGGATACTACCGCGAAGGAATACATACGGTTACCTTAAAGGGTATTGACGGAGCGAAGGAGATAAAGGGGATAATGGAGAGGATAAGGAATAATCCTCCTAAGGAATTCGCCGGTCTTGCCGTTAAGGAATTCAGGGATTACAAGGCTGATAAGGCCCTGAATATGGAGACCGGAGAGGAGAAGAAGACAGGACTTCCTTCCTCCGATGTACTCTATTTCGATCTGGACAACAACTCCTGGTGCTGCGTACGTCCTTCCGGAACGGAGCCCAAGATCAAGTTCTACATGGGAGTTAAGGGCACAAGCCTTGAGGATTCGGAAGCAAGGCTTGAGGAATTGAAGAAAGAGGTTATCGCAAAGCTGGCTTCATGAAAAAAGGTATAAAGATAGCGGTTTACATAATTCTTTTTCTCCTTGCCGCTGTCTCAGGGATACAGGGCGCTAAAAACGCCCTGTATTATAGTCAGGATTTTCAATATGATGCCGCCCTGGCTCTCCGCTGCGGCATAAACCCTTATGAGATGAGCTTAGATGATGCCGGGTCTGTATCCGATGGGCCTTTGGCAGAGTTTTACAGGGTATTTGAAGAAGCCGGAGCTCCACAGAAGATGGAAGCCAACCAGTTTCCAAGTCTCTTGATGCTCCTCTTTCCCATGACCTTCCTGCCCTACAGGGCCGCAAGGGTTCTCTGGCTTGTCCTGAACCTTTTATTTACTGCCGGGATCTGTCTGCTCTTAAGGAAGACCTTTTTCAAGGGGATGCAGAAGGACGTATTCAATATGATGATGCTCCTTATGATCGCGGGGACACCCTAC
>JAFVEU010000004.1 GCA_017475845.1 Lachnospiraceae bacterium
AAAAGCCTGAATTCCCCTTTTCTTGCCCTGTATTCCGATTCCACCGAGGGAGTAGCTGATCCCAGCACCACCGCCGCTCCGGCTATTTCCGCCCTTTTAAGGGCAGCTTCCCTGGCGTGGTACTTTGGCATATTATCCGCCTTGTAGCTGTTCTCATGTTCCTCGTCGATTATTATGATCCCCGGGTTCTTAAAGGGAGCAAAAAGAGCGGATCTGGGGCCTATCATCACATCGATCTCCCCGGCCTTCGCCCTTTCGTACTGATCATAACGCTCTCCGGCGGAAAGACGGCTGTGCATGTAGGATACCCGGTTTCCGAACCTCTCATGGAACCTCATCACCGTCTGGAAGGTAAGGGCTATCTCCGGTATCAGCATTATAGCCTGTTTTCCGCGGCTTATCACGTGATCTATGATCTCTATATAGACCAGGGTCTTTCCGGAGCCCGTTATCCCTCTTATCAGGAAGGGTTTCCTGATGCCGGCGTCATAGTCCTTTATAAACTCATCAAGGACCACCTTCTGCTCAGCGCTCAGGCTTAAAGCGCTTCCGGCCTTTCCGCTCCTTATGCCGGGATTCCTGTATTCGCGCCTGGCATCCATCCTTATGAATCCCCGCTCAGACAGGTCATCAAGCACCTTCCTGCTCACATTCAGCTTGCTCATCAAAAGGGACGCGTCTATCTCCCCTGACCGGGAAATGGCGGATAAGACCCTTTCCCTTGCGGTATTATGCTTTGCCCCGAATTCCGCCGCAGCCTTTTCAAGCTCCTCCGGAGAAACAAGGGGGATTATATCAAAAGACTTTTTTCCCCTTACGGATCTTTTAATGGGAAATACCACCTTAAGGGACTGGGAGAGGGTGCCGCCGTAGTGCTCCTTCATCCAGAAAGCGGTCTTTATCAGCTGCTCCTCCGCTCCGCTCTCCCCGGTGAGTTCAGGCACTTCTTCTATGTCCTTTATCAGGCTTTCTTCGATAACAGCTGTTTCTGAAATGGATATCACATAGCCCTTTATCTTCCTGCTGCCCTTCCCGAAGGGAATGATCACCATGGCTCCGGGGTACACCTTTTCCTTAAGGGCCTCCGGGATCCTGTATTGAAAGGTACGGTCCAGCTTTTCTATGGAAATGTCTATTATCACATCCGCAAACAAAACGCCTTACCTTCCGAGTATCTCGTCGATCAGCACTCTCTCGTCCATGGGGTACTTTACCCCCTTTATCTCCTGATAGTCCTCATGGCCCTTACCCGCGAGGATGATGATGTCTCCGGGACGGCCCTCCTTAATGGCCCAGGCAATGGCCTCCTTCCTGTCCTGTATCTTTATGTATTGTCCGTCAGTCTTCTTTATTCCGGTCTCAATATCATCCATGATAGCTGCCGGCTCCTCGAAGCGGGGATTGTCGGAGGTGATAACGGTAAAATCCGCATATTTACCCGACACCTCTCCCATCTCGTAGCGGCGGAGCTTTGAACGGTTCCCTCCGCAGCCGAAAACGCAGACCAGCCTTCCGGGATCGTATTTCCTTAAGGAGACCAGCAGGCTTTTAAGAGCCATGGCATTATGGGCGTAATCGATTAAAAGGCTGAAATCATCGGAAACCTTTACCGCCTCGATACGTCCCCGGACATGCTCTTCCTTTAAGGCCTCTCTCACCGCTTCCTCTCCCGCGCCGTACTCAAGCCCGATGGCTGCGGCGCAGAGGGCGTTGTAAACGCTGAATTCCCCGGGGGTCCCTACCTCCAGATACTTAAGGTTATATTTGCCCTCCATGTCGAACATGACCCCCAGCTCTCCGGGCTTTTTGATAAGCTTTTCATTGACGGCCCGTATGTCGTTGTCCTGTCCCAGGGTGTTTTTTCCCTTAAGACCGAAGGTCACAACGCTGGTTCTTGACCCCTCAAGGATGTCCTTTAAGTGGGGGTCGTCACCGTTCAGCAGGCCATGGCGGCACTGCCTGAATAAGAGCCCCTTGCACCTTAAATAATCATCAAAATCCTTATGCTCGTCCGGACCTATGTGGTCAGGCTCTATATTTGTGAAAACCCCCAGATCGAAGTCAAATCCCTTTGTCCTGTCCATCATAAGGGCCTGGGAGGAAACCTCCATGACAACGGTGTCTATACCTTTATCCACCATCTTCCTGAAGGTCTCCTGGAGCACATAGGACTCCGGCGTGGTATTCTTTGCCGGTATGTGCTCGTCCCCGATTATGGTCTCTATGGTACCGATAAGACCCACCCTGTGGCCGGCCTTTTCCAGTATGGCCTTCGCAAGATAGGTGGTGGTGGTCTTCCCCTTGGTGCCTGTGATACCTGTGATCTTCATGTTCACCGCCGGGTTCTTGAACCAGGCAGCGGAAATGCAGGCCAGGGCCTCACGGCTGTTCCTTACCCTTATCTCCACTGCGCCTAAGTCTCCCGGAAGGTCCACATCCCTTTCGGTGACGATGGCCGCAGCCCCCTTTTCAACTACTTCGGAGGCTGCGTCATGTCCGTCAAACTTTGCGCCCTTTATGCACACAAAGAGATTTCCCGGAGAAACCTTTCTGGAATCGTAGGAGATACCGCTTATCTCCAGCTCATCCGCTTCTCCTCTCACTATATCGAATCCGATTCTCTTTAACAGATCTAAAAGCTGCATTTCCTGTACCTTTCTGCGGCATCACTTTTCAACTATGCAGGCACAGCCCATACCACCGCCGACGCAGAGGGTGGCGAGGCCTTTATGTACCTTTCTCTTTTCCATCTCGTAGAGAAGGGTAACAAGGATCCTGGCTCCGGAACAGCCCACCGGATGTCCCAGGGCGATGGCTCCGCCGTTCACGTTCAGTATGTCCTTTGAAAAACCAAGCTCCTTCTGTACCGCTACAGACTGGGCCGCAAAGGCTTCGTTTGCCTCGATAAGGTCAAAGTCCCCGATCTCATAGCCTGCCTTCTTCATCACCTTTCTGGTGGCGGGCACGGGGCCGATCCCCATGATCCTGGGATCACATCCTGCAAGTTCTCCTGCAATCCAGGTTGCCATGGGTTTAACCCCCAGCTCCTTGGCCTTGTCTTCACTCATCACGATCATGGCTGCTGCTGCATCATTTATACCTGAAGCATTTCCTGCAGTCACAAGACCGCCATCCTTCTTAAAGGCGGGCTTAAGCTTTGAAAGGCTCTCAACCGTGACACCGGCCCTGGGTCCCTCATCCGTATCAAAAAGGATGGTCTCCTTCTTCTTTTTCACTTCCACGGGAACGATCTCATCCTTGAACTTCCCGTCCTTTATGGCTTTTTCGGCCTTCTGCTGGGAAATGGCCGCGAATTCGTCCAGCTCCTCCCTGGTAAGCTTCCACTCCTCGCAGATATTCTCGGCTGTCATGCCCATGTGATAATCATAAAATGCATCCGTCAGGGCATCCTTTATCATAGAGTCCTGCAGGCTCATGGCGTTGCTTCCCATCCTGTAGCCGTACCTGCCGTTGGGAAGAAGGTAGGGTGCCATGGACATGTTCTCCATGCCTCCCGCAACGATGATATCCGCATCCCCCATAGCGATAAGCTTGGCCGCAAGATTCACGGAATGCATGCCCGATCCGCAGAGCACGTTGATGGTGGTAGCAGGCACCTCGTCGGGGATCCCCGCATTCCTGGCGGACTGTCTCGCCGGGTTCTGTCCTGTTCCCGCCTGAATAACACAGCCCATATAGACCTCATCCACCATTTCGGGCTTTACTCCCGATCTGTTCAGTGCCTCTCTGATGGCTATCTCACCAAGCTTTGCCGCACTGGTGGTGGAAAGCGCACCTCCCATTACCCCTATTGCAGTCCTCACTGCTCCTGCGAGTACAACCTTTCTTGCCATAACATACCTCCTTTAATAAATATCTTGTGTTTTGTTTAGTTCCATTTGGATTTTCTGCCCTTCCGGGCTACGCCTATATAGGTTTTTCCTGTATTCAGCCTTATCTCGTTTCCCGCATCATCATAATATCTGGTGGGAGAATACTCTCCCGTCTTTTTCCGGGTGATGTGTAGTCCCCAGCTTTTTCAACATTTCAGGATCTTTTTTCAGTCATTGACAATACCTCTTATTCCCTGTCAGAAGTCAAAGATAAGTATACCATATTTCTACTTCTCAAAGAAGTGATCCAGTCCTTCGGCAATGCCCTCCGCTACCTTTGAAAGAGCCTTATCCGAATAGTCGGACACGGTATCACCTATCTCCGGCTGTCCAGACTTTATTCCATCCCGGTATCCTTAAGGAATACCCGGACGGTACCATTATACAGTTTTTACCGCCTCAAATAAACACTGCGGAAAAAAAGCAGGACCGGAGCTTTTGTCATGACAGGAGGGACAGCTTTTTTGAACTAAAACGGGAAATATGGTATAAATGAAGACCAAAGGAGTCAGGATCATGGCATTTGACGGTATCACCGTAGCCGCAGTGGCTGCGGAAATGAGAAAAGAAGCCCTTAACGGGCGCATATATAAGATCGCCCAGCCGGAAAACGATGAGATACTTATCACGGTAAAAACGGCGGATGGCGGCACCAGGCGGTTATTGCTGTCGGCTTCCGCATCCCTTCCCTTTGCCTGCTTTACGGAGAGCAATAAGGTGAGCCCCATGACAGCTCCCAATTTCTGCATGCTCCTAAGAAAGCATGCCCAGAACGGGAGGATAACAAGTGTTACTCAACCGGGACTGGAGAGGGTCATAAGGATAGGTATAGAGCATATGGATGAGATGGGGGATATGAAGGAAAAATATCTCATCATCGAGCTCATGGGTAAATACAGCAATCTTATTTTTGTGGACGAGAACGAGACAATAATCGACAGTATAAAACGCATACCGGAGTCGGTAAGCTCCGTAAGGGCAGTCCTGCCGGGGAGGCCTTATTTCATCCCCTTTACGGAGGATAAGAAAGATCCTGTCAGTGGGCTTGAAAAAGATGATTTTATGTCAACCATTTCCGGGTCCTCCCTTTCAGTGATCAAGGCTCTCTACGGAAACTACACCGGGATCTCCCCCGTGGAAGCAAGCGACCTATGCTTCAGGGCAGGCATAGACGGCAATTTCTCCACCGCCTCCCTTTCGGATACGGATACGGAAAGGCTTTTTGACTGCTTTTCCTCACTGATCAGTGATATAAAGGAGGAACGTTTTTCCCCGGAGATAATCTATGATGACAGGGGAAACCCGGTGGAATTTGCGGCCCTGCACCTTTCCCAGTATGAGGACTTAAAGGCCGTGCATCCCAGAAGCATCTCTCTTGTGCTGGAAAGATACTATGCGGAAAAGAACCGCTCCGTCCGGATAAAACAGCGTTCCGCGGATCTGAGGAAGATAGTCTCCACCCTTATAGAGCGGGATTCCAAAAAGTACGACATACAGCTTAGGCAGCTTGAAGATACCAGGAAAAAGGATAAGTTCAGGATCTACGGGGAACTCCTTAATACCTACGGCTACAGTGCCGTGCCGGGAGAAAAGTCCTTTAGCTGCCTTAATTACTATGATAACAAAGAGATCACCATCCCTCTCGATCCCCAGAAGACCGCTCTGGAAAACGCCAAAAAGTACTTTGACCGCTATCAGAAGCTTAAGCGCACGGAAGAAGCGGTAACGGTGCAGCTTAAGGAGACAAAGGCGGATCTTGACCATCTACTTACGGTACAGGCTTCCCTTGACATGGCGGAAAATGAGGCGGATATAAGCGAGATAAGACGGGAGCTCATAGAAACCGGATACATAAGGGGAAGGGGCGAAAATAAGGGAAAGAAGAAGACAGAGGCCGGAAAGCCTCTCCACTTTATCTCCAGCGACGGCTACGATCTCTATGTGGGGAAAAATAACCTTCAGAACGATTATCTGACCTTTAAGATCGGAAACGCAAACGACTGGTGGTTCCATTCAAAGAAGTTCCCCGGTTCCCATGTGATCCTAAAGAGCGGAAAAAACCCGGACAGCATCCCGGACAGGGCCTTTAACGAGGCCGGCGCCTTAGCCGCCTATTTCAGCAAGGGAAGGGACCAGTCAAAGGTAGAGATCGACTATGTTCAGAGAAAGGAAGTAAAAAAGCCCGCGGGAGCAAAGCCGGGCTTCGTGGTCTATTATACCAACTATTCCATGGCCATAGCTCCGGGGATAGAAGGCTTAAGGGAGGGCTGAAAAGCTCTCCCTATATGTTTTTTACCGCAAAAATCTCGCGTGTTATTATTTCCGGTTGTATCAGACCCTCGGTAAAGTATTTACCTTAACTTGAGCGCAGTGCTCTCTCAAAGAAACTTGGCAAAATGAAAAAAACGGTCTTATCGAAGTCAGGAAAAATCATTTTGAATTGATGTTCTGAATTTATTCTTTAGTGAACTATGATGAAATGTATTCACTCAGCCCAGTTCTCTATTTTCAGATACGGGACTCTTGTGAACTCTTTCACATTGTTCGTTACTACAGTATACCCCATTGACATCGCATGACCGGCAATCATCATATCAAGAGGTCCAATCGGCGTACCTTTCTTTTCAAGATCTGCCCTGATCTTTCCGTAACAGTTCGCTGCATCTACATCAAAATTTAAAATCTCTATATTTGCAAGAAGCATAGAAAGTGCCAGCTTGTTTTTTTCTACGGCTGCACTTTTTTCTACCCCATGCACAAGCTCTGCATATGTGACCGAAGATACACATACATCTTCAGGTTCAACTTCCTGTAATTTCTGAAACACCTTCTCCGGCTTATGCTTGATCGCATAGATG
>JAFVEU010000055.1 GCA_017475845.1 Lachnospiraceae bacterium
ACCGGCAGCCCGAAGCCCTCGCCCTTTGACAGGAAAAGCACGTATCTGCAATTCCTGTAGAGACAGGAAAGCTCTCCCCTGTCCACATAATCATAGGCTCTTACCCGCTTTTTTATGAATCCCCGGGGAAGCTTCAGCCGTTTTGCGATAATATCGAGCTTCTTCCTGTCTATTCCCGTGATACAGAGCTTAAGATCCGTATCTTTTTCTTTGCAGAAATCCCTGAAAGCAAGGAGGGCTCTTCCCAGATTCTTTTCCGGCCTGCCTCCGCTCACAAAGAGAATGTATTTCCCCAGTCCCTCATATCCCGGCACATGGACCGGGGCGCTTTCCGTTATTGACGAGGGCTGGTAAAGATACGTTATCCGCTTTACGTTCTTATGGTCTAAGGCCTGAAGGGTGTGGTTTGATACGGTAAATATTTTATCGACATTCTTTACCAGCGCGGGATAAGAGAGATCATAAAGAAGCTTTTTTATCACATACCTCCCGTATAATACGGGAATAAACCTGTAGATCCCGCGATAAAACAGGCTGTCCATGGGGTCAAAGCGAGCGATATTATGCTGTCTGTCATGGATAACGGCGTAGATCTTAAGATCCGGGTTCCTTTTTCTGATCTGCCTTACTTTGACGAGAATACGCCCGGTCACCGCCGGCAACAAAAGAATATCACCGCGCGAAAACCGGAGTTTCGTGATGTCTCCGGTCTTTACCGGACCGGCTTCCTCCGGCAACAGTTCTTTTTCCCATTTTTTCCGGGGAATGAATCCTTTATATACGAGCAGCTTAAATGCGACTCCCCGTTCTTTTAAGAGAGTTATCAGATCCCTTGTATAATTCCCGGCTCCGGTAAACTCACCGATATCCCTTTCAAGCTCTGTTACCGCCGTATAATCGATATAGATACCCATGCCTTAAAACCCTATTTCCCCGAAGACCTTGAATATGTCCTCCCAGCGGTGCATGTTTTTTGCGTATTCCCGGCCGTTTTTTCCAAGCTCCTGTCTTTTCTTCTCATCATGCAGGAGCTCTTCCACCATCCGGGCCATTTCAGCGAAGTCATCACTCATCAGAAGATCCCTGCCCACCTCTGCCGATAAGCCGTCGACACCCAGGTAATTGGTCACCACCGGCATGGACATGGCCATTGCCTCGATAGTCTTTGTTTTTACCCCTGTCCCGTAAGCTATGGGACAGAGTACCACCTGTGTTCTTTTCACATATTTCCTGATATCTTCAACCGTACCCTCAAAAACACACTGGGGATTATCCCGGTACTCTTCCCTTAAGAGATCAGGAACCGCGCCTATAAAATGGATGACCGGCCTATTTGGAATAAGGGGGATTATCTTATCCATGATCATCCTCACCGAATCAGCATTTGTCGCCACAGTCATATTTCCCACATATGACAGGGTATTCGGGAGCTTTTCGATCTTTATTTCTTCTCCGAAATAGTCGCAGTCAGCCCCCATTGTGACCGTATATGCGTTGTTCCTCCCGGAGCGTTTATTCATGTCTTCGGTCTCAAACCTGTTGACATATATTAAAGCGTCATAGTTTTCTGCAGCTTCCCGCTCTTCCGCCTCCAGCCGTTTACTCTCTTCTTTCAATATAAGATTTCGTAAAAGGCGGGAATTGATGATCCGGGTAAACCACTTTGGCAGATAACCTTCATATTTCCCGCTTATCCCGGCATCATTACTTACAGCCCTGATCTGCCGAAGATACCGCTTCGACAGGGCGTCCTCCATAAAGATGGTCTTCAATCCGTGAAAATCCTTTAACGCTTCATCATATCTCGACAGTCTGACCAGATCCACCATGACTGCATCGGGTTTTATCGAAAGGATCAGTTCCTTTATACGCTTTTCATTATACTTACTGTAATACAGTGAGCTCTGGAAGGACCATCTTTTTCTTCCCGCCAGAGAATGCATAACAATATTCCGGATCCTTTCGGGATATCCCGGCTGCCGGGCCTCATATATTTCTTTTATGAAGTACGGTTTATCCTCTTCATAATCACACTGACCATACTCCAGAAAAGAATACATATAGATATCATAATGATAGTGATCGTATAAACCCTTGCAATAATTGTATAGAAGGATCCTGTGACCGTCATATAAAGGCCAGAAGATCCTGGTTGATATGAGAAGCAGGCGTTTTCTCTGTCCGAAGGCTTCAGGCATTCTGCTTACACTCCGCGCTTTCAATGCTTTTTTCGATCCATTTATAACAGCGGGAAAGTCCTTCTTCCAAGCCGACCTTCGGTTCCCAGCCAAGTATCTCTCTCGCTTTTGAATAGTCTGCGCATCTTGCCATATTACCCTCCGGCTTTGATGAATCATAATGCGGTTCGATCTTTTTTCCGGAAATTCCTATTATCGTGTCCACAACCTTACTGATACTGGTACAATACGAGGGCCCGATCTGTATGCAGCCCTTTCCCCACCCCTTATCGAGGGCCAGAACAAAGGCCTCCGCAACATCATCCACATGGATAAATGCTCTTTCCTGCTTTCCGTTTCCCATTACGGAATACTCTTCACCGGGATATCTGACGGCTTTCCTTATCAGCGCCGGTATGACCTGGCTTCTATCACCGTAATCCGTGGGTGTGCCGTATGCATTATGAAGCATCAAAGTACAGCAGGGGATCCCTGTCTCCTTTTCCAGATAATCAAGCTCCAGCTGCCCCATAAGCTTACTCCATCCGTAGGACGACTCGGGGTATGCAGGAAACAGCTCCTCCTCCCTTAATGGTTCCGGGTCAAGGGTATTCTGTCTGTTACGGGGAAAACTGCAGGCAGTCCCCACATATATGATCCCATTTATCCTGTCCCGTCCCGCTTTTCCCGCCGCATGGAAAACATTTGAA
>JAFVEU010000005.1 GCA_017475845.1 Lachnospiraceae bacterium
GAATACTTGCCTGTGAGATGTTTTCGCAGAAAAGGCAAGTACAATTCGGGCAGAGTGCGCGTAAGAATACTTGCCTGTGAGATGTTTTCGCAGGAAAGGCAAGTACAATTCGGGCAGAGTGCGCGTAAGAATACTTGCCTGTGAGATGTTTTCGCAGAAAAGGCAAGTACTCCGGGAGAGAATGCCCGGAAAGGGCAGTGACTCCCCGCAGCCCCACGTTGACACAAGCATTGTAAATATTCGCTTAATATGGTAAGTTATAGATACTATACTGTTGAAAAAGGAGGCTTTCCCATGGCATTGCAGGAATCCGGAGAAATGTACCTTGAAACCATATATGTGCTGTCAAAGAAATCGAATGCCGTAAGAGGTATTGATATTGCGGATCATCTGGGATATTCAAAGCCCTCCGTTAGCCGTGCTGTCGGCCTTTTGAAGGATGAAGGGCTGTTAACAAAGGACGCTGACGGATATTACAAGCTGACAGCTGCCGGTGAGAAAATAGCAAAAAATATTTACGAGCGCCACACAGTCCTTTCGAAGCTGCTCATTGATCTGGGTGTGGATGAAAAAACCGCCACAGAGGACGCCTGCCGGGTAGAGCATTATATCAGTGACACTACCTTCAACGCCATAAAGAACCACATAAAAAAGCACGGAGGTTCTACCAGTTGACCTCCAGTGCGTCCTTCGGGGATTCGATCCTTTCATCGGAAACCACTGTGGCATTCTTTACGCGGATCACACGGTCCGCGATCTCTGCGCATGAGCTGTTATGGGTTACCATCACCACCGTGCGTCCTTCCTTATGACTTATATCCTGTAAAAGCTTCAGAACCTCCCGTCCCGTGTTGGTATCCAGCGCACCTGTAGGCTCGTCGCAGAGTAAAAGCCTGGGATTTTTCGCTATGGCACGGGCTATGGATATCCTCTGCTGTTCTCCCCCGGACAGCTGGGAAGGAAAATGATCCATCCGTTCCGACAGTCCCACCGCTGCGATAGCATTCTCAGGTGCCATCACCTCCACGTCTCCCTTATTCCATACAGACCTCTTTCCGGAATTGGCTCTGACATCTTTCATGAGAGCCACATTTTCATAAGCGGTAAGGGTCGGTATCAGGTTATAGAACTGGAATACCACGCCTACGTTCCAGGCACGGTAATCCGTGAGGTCCTTATCCTTAAAGCGGGCAATGTCCCGTCCGTCAAAAAAGAATTCTCCTTCCGTAGGGGAGTCCATGCCCCCAAGTATATTAAGGAGTGTGCTTTTTCCCGCTCCGGAAGGCCCCAGGATCACCACAAGCTCACCCTCCTCGAGATTCATGTTTATATCGTGGATCGCATAAAACTCCCGGTCTCCCACCGTATAAGCCCGGCTTATGTTTTTAAGTTCAATCAGAGACATTTTTCGCCTTCTTTCCGATATCTGCATCGGTAACGGAATCCGTTATCACTATGTCTCCTGACTGCAATCCTTCCGTCACCTCCACCGAAACGGAATCCCTTATCCCCGTTTTTATCCGGGCCTTTTCGATCTTTCCGTCCTTTATCATATAGCAGTAATCCCCGTCATCATCACTGTAAAGGGCTTCTATGGGAATAACGGCGGCTTTCCCCTTTTCCTCCGTATAGATCGTCACATCCCCTTCAAGTCCTATGATGGCAGCTTCATCAGCACCGGAAAGAGCTATCTCCACTTCAACCCTGTTCTTGTCCGAAGCATCCTCCGTGGCAAGCTTTCCGGTCTTTGAGACCTTTCCTTCATAGCTTCTCCCCGCTATATCGATGACCGCTTTCTGCCCTGCTTTGATGTCAAGGATGTCATACTTGCTCACATTGACACGGCACACAAGGTCTTCACTGGTCTCAACCGTAAATAAAGCCGTTCCCTCATTTACAAACGCTCCGTCATGTACGTTTAAGGAAGTGATGATACCGGAAAATTCGGACTTCACGCCCCCTGCCGCCTTGGCCAGCTCTTCCGCTGCCGCTTCCTCTTCTTCTTTTGTAAGCTCCTTATTCTTTTCCAGAGCCTCCTTCTCGTCTCCGTTCAGTATGTTTCCTTCGTAAGCGGCCTTATTGCTTTTGGCCTCGGTCCAGTTACGGGTTATGTCTTCAAGTACGTTATTATTGTCATTAAGCCTCTCGTTTTCATCCGGCGTCATATTCGCATTTGAGCCCACCGCGAGACCCTTATTCATTTCTATCAGTTCCTGGTTCAGCCGGTCTATCTCCTTCTGGGCATCCTTTATATCCTTCACGTTCTTTTCCGTATAATCACTCTCATCCTTGGTGCCGTATCCGGAGGCCTTATTCTTCTTATGCTGCTTCTCCGCTATTTCCTTTTCCTTATCTCTGATATCCCTGGTAAGTGAATCGATCTGGCACTGTATCTGATAGCTCCTTGCGTACTGTTCCTCGGTGATCCCGTTATTCTGCTCTCTGTATATATAATAGAGCTGGGCGTAGCTCATGTCGTCATTCACGGCTTTCCTGTATTTCGAAGCATATTTGTCGCTTTCGCTTATCTTAGCGTCAACATCCAGTTCTGTCTGTTCCGTCTTAAGCTTTGCTTCCCTTAATCCCCTTTCCAGATCGGAGGTATCATATTCAAGGATAAGGTCGCCTCTGTTTACCGCGTCCCCCTCCTTAACCGAAATGCCTTTAACCGGGGCCGTGACGGCAGCGTAATAAACCTTATCCTCTTTTCCGTGTATCTTCCCGCTTTCCTCAACGGTGCCCGCTATGCCCTTTTCTTCCACGACACAGGTGGTATATCCTGTACCGTGATTCGTTGCATATACAACTCCTCCCGAAACCAGGGCGGCTGCAGCAACTCCCGCGATGATCCTTACGATCAGTTTCCCTTTACTCATTACTCAATTCCTTTCAATGCTTCAACCATATCCACAGACCGGACCTTTCTTGAAAGAAAGGCACTTACAAGTGTTGACAGGACAAAGGTTCCGGCCGCTGAATACAGATATGACGGCCCGAAGATGATGCCTCTGTAATCCATCTGTTCCGGCATATCCGCCATTATTCCGTAAAGCAAAAGCTTTCCAAGGGGTATGCCCAGTATTATCCCCGCTATTGTTATCCATACATTCTGCAGCTGCAGGATAAGACGGATCTTTCCGGTGGTAAATCCCAGAACCTTTAAGGTTGCCATTTCCCTTATCTTTTCCACATAGGAGAGTATCCCCTGGTTGTATAGCACCACCACTCCCAGTATCACTGCAGCGCTTATGAAGATCGCCATCATCATATACATCATCTTTTTCATCTCGTCCATGGACCGCATCAGGCCTTTTGTATCCTGCACTCCGAGAACTGCTTCATCATCCAGGTCTTTCACGGATTCCATATTTGTAAGCACCATCTGGGGCATGAATTTATATTCATGCTGCTCATATACCTTTCTGAACATGGTGATCCCCTGGGTTCCGGGGTTTGCGTATATCTGAACCACCCTGTCCTTCTGCCATTTATCGTCTCCCGTGAGATGCCAGCGTACGAAGTCGCCCTCCCAGATATTAAGGGAGCGGGCCATCTTTGCGGACATGGCTATCCCGTTTTCGGTCAGGCCCTCGCTCCGGAAATCATCATCCTGGAAATGCAGCAGGCTCCCCCTTTCTATCACGGTGACAGTCCCGTTTTTATCGATCTCTCCTGCCTCAAATACGGCGGATATGTTTTCAACCATCTGCCCCTTATATTTAACCGCGTATTCATAAACCTCTTCATAAGGAGTATTGTCCTTCATCACTATCTGGTAGCCGGCGGTATTCAGCTGTCCGTACATCCAGTCCGTTATGAATTCTATGGAATCCAGACATCCGAAGGCAGATATCATAAGCATGGTGCTTCCCGCAACCCCGATTATGCCCATCCCCGTCCGGGCTTTATTGCGTCTCACATCCCTCAGATTCCACTGGGTCGCAAAGCCAAGGCCCTTCCACAGGGCGCTTTTTTCAAAGCGGGATGTCTTCATGTGCTTAGGTGCTTCCGGTCTGAGGGTTTCCGCAGGCGGGAATTTAAGCTGGTGTCGGCAGGAAAGAAAGCTAACCAGTGTTGCTACGGCTACGGAGGCTGCGATGACAAACACTCCGGAGGATGTAAGCTTCCCCCTTGGATTGGGGATCAGATAAGTGTCGGCCATCATTGTGAGCACCAGATCCACAATGTATTTATAGCCCGCAAGAGCCCCCAGAACACTTCCCGCAAGGCTCAGGAAAAAACCGTAGGACACATAGTGCATGGTTATCACTGATTTCGATAAACCAAGGGCTTTCAGGGTTCCGATCTGTATCCTCTGCCTTTTTGTGAGCCTTGTCATGGTGGTGATTATACCCAGCACCGATATAAGCATGAAAACCACCGGAAACATGAAGGACATTCCCCTGTGCTGGTCCATTTCCGCCCTGAAGGTCTGATAGCTAAGCTGGTCATCCTTATCAAGCACCGCCAAGGTATCGTTTTCCAGCACTTCCCTGATCTTTGCTTCCAGGCTTTTTCTTACGGCTTTCTCATCATCATTCACCGGAACATAATTATCTATCCCTTCCGCATCTATTATCAGCTCATTGAACTCCGTGCCGTTCTCCAGAGGAAACTCCGATGCGTCAAGAAAAGCCATGCCGTAAAACCCGTAATCCGGCATCATGGAAGCCGAATCCCTTAGGAAATACACATATTCCGGATGTCTTATGGTTCCCCTTACAGTCTCATCGAAGGTCTTTCCTTCGTATTTAAGCTTTACCCTGTCCCCGCATTTTAAGGAATTCTTATTTGCAAATACATAGTCGATCCAGATGCCGCTTTTCCCGGAGGAATAGGTTTCCCCCTCCACTATGCCTATCCTTGAGATCTCATTTGATTCGATAAAGGTTAAGTACATATCCGCTTCCCTGTCGGGAAGAAGGAACTTTCCCTTGACGGAAGCTCTCCTCTCCGCATCCTTCACACCCTCAAGGCCCTTCACCTTATCAATGTCGTCAGGCATGAATTTCATTCCCCGGACCCAGATGTCAGCCAGACCGTACTCATTATAAAAGGCCTCTTCTGCCTCTGTGAAACCGGCCACTTCCGAATCCATTCCCACAAAGACAAAGAGCCCCAGAAAAGACATGATGAATATTGAAATAAACTGAACCTTGTTCTTAAAAAGGTTCCTGAACATATTACGGATCAGCATTACCTACAACCCCTTATATGAAGCAGGGTACAGCCCCGGTCATTTCATCCGGTTAGCATTGCCTAACTTGTGTTTTACAAGTATAATCGGGCTGCTCCGGTTTGTCAAGTATATCAGGATAGGAGAACCCTCTCCCTGTCCTCTATAAACTGTCTGATGCCCTCATAAGTGAGGTCGCTGAGATAATACCCGATCCTCCAGGCATCCTTCTTTGCCGTGGTTTCATCGACCCCGGCCGCATCCCGCAGGAATGAGCACAGCATGACGTACCTGTCATATATTTCTTCGGCGATCTTTCTGCCTGCCTGAGTGAACTCTATCCCACCGTCTTTTTTCATGATGATGATATCCCTCTTCCTGAGATTTGACAGGGCAAGCGAAACACTGGCTTTTGAATAGCCCAGCTCTCTGGCAACATCCACTGAACGGATGCTGTCTGTCCGGGTTTTTAATATATATATGGTTTTGATATAATCTTCCGCCGATCTGTTCATCTTCTGCTTTTAATCAGTGGTAATGCTCCTGTTTTTCCGTCAATACTCTTATCCCCGGTTTTCTGCGATAAGCCCCTTATCAACCTCCCACATCTCACCCATATTCTTAAAGCCGTTTTCCGGGAGGCAGCCTTTACAGGGCGCGGCGCCGGAGTGCATGGCGCACTCCGCGCATTTTCCCGCACCACAGGGAGAAAGGCAGACTTTCCTGATAATACCCATGTTTTCCAGATATTCCAGCTTACGTTTTATATCGTCCGTATCAGTCCCCAGCTCGGAAGCAAGCAGTTCAAGGGTTCTTGCATGTCCGTCCTTTAGGAGTTCAAGCAGTTCTTCCATGATCTTTACCAGATAAGCATTCCGATGTGATATGCAATAAACGCCAGTATAAGCGAAACCACCGTATAATAGAGTACTATCCTGGCAGTCCATTTTGCGGAATGGGTTTCCTGGAATGTCGCCGCCAGTGCCACAACGCAGGGCATGTTAAAGGTCATCGCGAATATAAAGGCAAGGGCCTCGGGCTTTGTAACATTTGCGAGCAGGAGACTGCTTAAGTTGGACGTGTCCGCCCCGCCGCTCATAGCCTGCGTAAAGGCGTTTCCGTAAGAGCCGCCGCTGTACAGAGCGCTTATGACTCCCACCGCACCTTCCTTACCGACTGCCGATGCAACATATGAAAGGAACAACTGCCATGGAAGGCCGAAGATCCTGGTAACAGGCTCTATGGCCACCCCGATACTGTATAGGATTCCCCCGTTCCCGGAGGGTGAGTAGGACAGCAGCCAGAATATTCCGCAGACTAACAGTATGACCTTGGTTACCCTTATAAAGGTCTCTTTTGTTCTTCCCAGAACGTATCTGAAGAGAGCGCCCCATTTGGGCTTATGATAAGGAGGCAGCTCCATGATCATACCGTAGCGGTCCTCCTTTTTCACCAGCTGTCCTCCGAACACCTTTGCGGTGATCCACATATGAACGAGCATGGTAAACAGGATCGCAACAATGACTCCCACGGCACCCGGCCCGAAAAAGATGGAAGCGAGCATGGGGATAGTCGCCCAGGCGGCTCCGCAGGGAACAGCCCATGCCAGCGCTATGGTAAGCACCTTCTGTCCCCAGTTATCTATGACTCTGGCTCCCGCTGCGCCTCCCATGGTGCAGCCAAAGCTTACAAGAAACGGCATAACCGACTTGCCCTGAAGTCCCAGTTTTCCCATGGTATTGTCAAATACGTAGGAAATACGGGCCATTACTCCCACTTCTTCAAGAAGGCCGAAGACCAGGGTCACTCCGAAAACAAAGCCAAGCATTTTGAAGATATATGAAAATGACTGAATTATCACATCACCGACGATCAGGATAAGAAATTCGGGACAGCCTATGGAGTAAAGAGCATTCATCACCGGAGCCTTGACGGCAAGTACCGCCTCTCCCACTCCCATAAGAGGAAGAGCCGGTATAAAGGACGCTATGAGCCCCAGCAGCACCGTAAGGATAACCGCTGCCTTGCCCCAGAACTTATTTGTATATATCCGGTCGAGCCTGCTTAATCTCACGGTATTATTCCCTGCGGAAACAGTTTCTCCAAGGAGCTCGTCTATCCATCTGAATTTGCATCCTCCCGTGGCCACTGCTCCGTTCGTGCCCCTTGCCGCCTCCTCTATCCTGCCGAAGGTCTCCGCATCCAGAGCATTTTTCAGCTTTGCGATAACTACCTCGTCTTTTTCCAGAACCTTTACCGCAAGCCACATGGGTGAATAGCCTTCCAGTACATTTTCCGGGATCAGATCGCAGATATCCTGATATCCCTTAATGCTCCCGTACTGTGCCGCAAGCTCTTCAACATTGATCCTTGAATCCTTAGATAAAGCCTTTTCCAGTGTTTTATAGAAGCTGTCATATGACCTGATGTCCGTAGCGGAAAAGGGAACTACAGGTATCCCCAGCTTTTTTTCTATGGTTTTTGCATCTATTGTTTTACCCTGATCCTCCGCAACGTCTGCCATATTAAGGAGCAGAAAACAGGGTACGTTTATTCCCGCATAATCCGCCAGCATGAAAAGGCTTCTCTGCAGCTGCGAGCTGTCCGCCAGGATACAGACCACGTCAGCCTCTCCGGAGGCTATAAAATCCCTTGTTATGACCTCCTCATCGGAGTTGGCCGAGAGACTGTAGGAGCCGGGAAGATCTGCAACCCTGTATTCCTTCCCGCCATAAGAAAAACTCCCCTCTTTCTTTTCCACAGTCTTTCCCGGCCAGTTGCCCACATGCTGCCTGAGTCCTGTAAGTGCGTTAAAAAGCGTTGATTTCCCTGAATTGGGCTGCCCGAGAAGTGCTATTGTAGCTCCGGCGCTCATGCTGTCACCTCCTCAACGGTAATACCCATACATTCCTTTCTGTTCAGCGCGATCATGGTATCCCTTGAAAAAACAAGCAGCGGTCTGTTCTTATCGTTTTTTACGACCCTCACCCTGCATCCCGGTGTAAGGCCTATGGATGTGATACGGCTCATGAACCTGGTGTCACCCCTGACCTCGCTCACAAGGGCCTCCCCGTTTTCCTTAACCTCGCTTAAACTCATTTATTCTCCTCCTTAAACGAAAGTCTTATGTCAATTGATTAGCCTTTGCTAACCATACTGCAAAAAAAATCAGAGCACTTCAAGTAAGGTATATGACGTCCCTTTCAAGAGTTCCGCAAACTCTGTCCTGTCCATAACTCTTTTGGAGAGGACCCTGACCTCCTTATGCTCCAGATCGGCTTCAGCCCACAGCTCCCCATCGGAATTGAATGCGTTTTCAACCTTCCTTACACATCCGGAGCAGACCATTCCCCCAACCTTCAGCCTGTAATTAAAGGGATAGTTCGCCCTGTTCCGGTCCTTCACCTGTATCTTCTTTTCCACAGGTCCGCCTCCGCTGCAGCAGGAACCGCCGTATCTTACCGTACGGTAAATCCGTACCACGGCAATGCTTACCAGCGTGACCAATATGATGATGATAACTGCATTTGCCATTTTTTTACCTCATGCCGCAGGCATCAGTGTCCCACTGCTTATCCCTTCCCGGGGATCTTTACCCTGCTGCGGGCAGTGCACATCTTGCAATGTGCACAGTTCCCGCCGCAGGAGGATCTTCCCTGTTTTTTATCTCTGATGATGGTGCGGATTATCCCCGCAACCATCAGTAGGAGCAATATAGTTACCAGTATGGTTCCCGCATTTCCGGTTATCCATGAGATCATATACGCCTCCTTAAGATCATCCGGCTGCAGAGCTTTTGATCTCCAGCTTATCCGCCTCTTTGTACTTCTTGATGAACAGCATATATATGATGGCTGCAAGGGCAGCAACGGCAAATACGAGACCGATCACATTTGTATTGCCGGTAAAGGCCCATCCGAACTGGGTTATCATGAAGGCTACCACATATGCGAAACCGCACTGATAGAGGATCGCGAACCAGGTCCATTTAGTGTTGTTCATCTCACGCTTTATGGCTCCGATGGCTGCAAAGCAGGGCGCGCATAAGAGGTTGAATACCAGGAAGGAAAAGCCCGTTATCCCGGTGAAGGCCTGTGAAAGTGCCTGCCAGGCCGTCAGTTCTCCGCCGCCGTACAGGATGCCCATGGTGCCGACTATGTTTTCCTTGGCCACAAGCCCGGTGATGGATGCAACCGCAGCCTGCCAGTTGCCCCAGCCCAGGGGAATAAAGATCCAGGCTATCAGATTTCCTATCCTTGCAAGGATCGAAAACTCCAGCTCATCTTCCGCAAGCATCCTGAAGCCCTCGTCAGTGAAGCCGAAGAAGGAAGTGAACCATACAACGATGGTGGACAGAAGGATGATGGTTCCCGCTTTCTTAATGAAGGACCAGCCCCTCTCCCACATGGATCTTAATACATTGACGACAGTCGGCATATGGTATGCCGGCAGCTCCATTACGAAGGGAGCCGGATCTCCTGCAAACATCTTAGTCTTCTTTAGCATGATACCCGATATGACAATGGCTGCCATTCCGATAAAATATGCGGAGGTTGATACCCATGCGCTGCCTCCGAAGATGGCTCCCGCGATCATTGCGATAAAGGGAACCTTGGCGCCGCAGGGGATAAAGGTCGTGGTCATTATGGTCATACGCCTGTCGCGCTCGTTCTCTATTGTACGGCTAGCCATGACACCGGGCACACCGCAGCCAACGCCTATAAGCATGGGGATAAAGGATTTTCCGGACAGACCGAACTTCCTGAACACCCTGTCCAGAACAAAGGCTATACGTGCCATATATCCGCAGGCTTCAAGGAAGGCTAACATTAAGAAGAGTACCAGCATCTGGGGAACGAATCCGAGAACCGCTCCCACGCCGGCAACGATACCGTCAAGGATAAGTCCCTTAAGCCAGTCAGCTACTCCCGCTGCGTCAAGTGCCGATTCCACGATGGCGGGAATTCCCGGGATCCAGGTGCCGTATTCTGCGGGATCCGGCTCTTCCCCGATCTCTTCAACGGTCTTCAGAGCCTCTTCGTAATCCGCAATACTTGCCGTTTCTTCGCTGATCTCCAGTGTTTCCTCGTCTTCAACTTTGTAAGTGAATTCACCCTCCGGGGCAGCTCCGTTCTCTTCCACATAGGCATCATATCCATCCACGATGGCCGATGCCTCGGCATAGCTTTCCGAGATCTCGCCATATCCGCCGTCCATGCCGAAGAGGTGGAAACCGTCGCCGAAGAGCCCGTCGTTAGCCCAGTCTGTGGCGGGTGCTCCCACCGCCACCATGGCTATCCAGTACACTAAGAACATAACCGCCGCAAATATCGGGAGGCCAAGCCATCTGTTGGTAACTATCTTATCTATCTTGTCTGATGTGGTGAGGGCTCCTGCATTTTTCTTTTTGTAGCAGGCCTTGATCACCTCTGCGATATAGATATAGCGCTCATTTGTGATGATGCTCTCCGAGTCGTCGTCCAGCTCCTTCTCTGCGGCCTTGATATCGTTTTCGATATGGCTCATCTTATCAGCCGGGATCTTAAGCTGATCCAGCACCTTGTCGTCCCGCTCAAAGATCTTGATCGCATACCATCTCTGCTGTTCCTCCGGCATTTCATGTACCACCGCTTCTTCGATATGGGCGATGGCATGCTCCACCGGGCCGGAGAAGGTATGGAGAGGTACTGTCTTTACGTTTTTAGCCGCATTTATGGCTTCCTCCGCAGCCTCCATGGTCCTGTCTCCCTTAAGAGCTGATATATCCAC
>JAFVEU010000056.1 GCA_017475845.1 Lachnospiraceae bacterium
AAGCCTCTCTCCTTCATTATGGTGGATAAGGGCAGGGAACCGGCACCGTTTAACGGCGTGTATACAACGGATACGGACCTGTCGATCTCGCTCTCCCCCCTTACCGAAAGGGATTTCACGTAATCCAGGTACTTCCTGTCCATATCCTCTGACAGGGTGCTGAGCAGTCCCTTTTCCTCCGCTTCCCTTCTGTCCATCATGGGAAACTCATCAAAAAGGCTGTATTTCTCTATTTCATTTAAGATCCCCTCCGAGATCTCAGCGGAGATCTGGGCACCGTCCTCCCAGTAAACCTTGTAACCGTTATACTCTTTGGGGTTATGGCTTGCGGTCATGTTTACCCCGGACACCGTCCTTAATTCCCTTATGGCAAAGGAAAGCTCCGGTGTGGGACGGAGTGAGGGGAAGATAAAGACCTTTATCCCCATGGCATTCAATACGGATGCGGCGAGAAAAGAAAACTCCTCCGAATGGTATCTGCAGTCATAGGCAAAGGCCACTCCCTTATCCTTACCGCCTTTGGTTTTAAGTATATAGTCCCCGATCCCTCTGGTAGCTCTGGAAACGGTGAGGCGGTTCATCCGGTTGCTGCCTGCTCCGCAGATCCCCCGGAGTCCCGCTGTCCCGAAGACGATGTCCTGATAGAACCTGTCGGTTATCTCCTTTTCATCGCCTTTTACGGTAAGGAGCTCTTCCTTCATGGGGTCATCATCATCAAGTTTATTAAGCCACAGCTCATATTCCTTAATAACATCCATATATCATTCCCTCATGATCCGGTATTCATCTTCCAGCTTGGCATTGACTCCCTTAAGCACCTTAAGTTCCCGTCATCCATCCATATTTCCGGCAGATCCCTGGAAAGAAAAGCCAGGGCTCCTTCCGACACGGAATAAGCGCCGCAGCGTGAAAACTTAAGAATATCCCCTTCCTTAAGCTCAGGAAGGCTTATACCCCTTACAAGCACATCCGCCACCGTGCAGAGGCTCCCGCATATGGTATATTCCGCTTTTTCATCCGAAACAACGGTCTCACCGTCCCGGATCACATCCACGGGAGGGATCTTCATCGCCATGTTCTGGCCGTAATATTTGACCTGATGTATGCCGCCGTCCGCGATCACATATCTTACCCCATGGTTTTCCTTTATATCCATGACCCGGGTAAAATAGCTTCCGGCGGTGGCTGCCATGAAACGCCCCATTTCTATCCCGAGGTGATACTCCTTTCCCAGGTCATTAAGGAGAGGAAGTATGTCGGAAAAGAGCTTTTCATCCACAGCGTCAAAAGGAGCTTCAAAATATTCAGCGGAAAGTCCCGGTCCGTACTCCACAAGTGAAGGCACAAAGCCCTCTTTCTTTTGGGCCTTTCCCAGAAAGTCCTTAAGGCACTCCACATCCTTTTCTATATTTTTAACCTTTTTCTTCGCAGTACTGGAATAATAATGGATACCGGCTATATCCACCCTGTGCTCATCCCTTTCGGAGAGGAGCTTCAGTATATCCTCTTCCGACATGCCGAACTGGTTCCCGCTGCTTAAGCGTAAGAGCACCCGGGGTACTCTGTCTACCTTCAGGGCCTCACGGGATATGAGCTCAAAGTGCCTTATGCTCTCGGCGGTCATGATACCCGCGCCGTAAGCGTAAGCCTCATGAACATCCTTCTCTTCCTTCATGACACCGGAATAGATGATCCTTCCGGCATCGATCTTCAGGCTTTTTACGATCTCCAGTTCTCCCGGACTGCATACCTCCACGTGGCTTATGATCTCCTTATCCGGAAGACAGCACAGAAGAAAGGGATTTGCCTTTACAGAAAAGGCCAGTTCCGCATCCGGAAGGCCTTTTTTGATCAAAGATATCCTCTTTTTAAAATCCTCCGCACTGAAGAGATAGCAGGGTGTCTTCATCCCGTCACTCATCCTGCAGCCTTTCGATCAATTCTTCCAGAGCTTCCAGAGAATTGAAGTTGTCGGCGGTCAGATCCTTGGGTGAGATCTCTATATCGAATTCGTCATCCAGTTCCGCAACGATCTGGACGATATCAAAAGACTCAAGAATATTGCCGCTTACCAGTTCAGTCTCACTCTCAAAATCAATGTCGGGTCTTACTTCGGTTAAAATCTCGAGAATCTTTTCCCTCATAACTGCTTTTCTTCCTCCTCATGGCTGTTTGCGGACCGGGCACTGCTCCCTTAAGGGAGCCACGGTCTTTGTATCAGTGTATCATACTTCTCAAGCTTCGTATATCTGTTTTTCCGTTGGGGAGACGAGGTATGTCCGGGATGTTTTTTATCTTCCTCGGCACCATAAATCCCGGCAGTATCTTTCTTAAACCGATGGAAAGATCCTTGACGCTCATGTTTCCTCCGTAGAAGAACCAGATAAGCTCCTTCTCAGGATCATAGAGAGCCGCGCACTCCGTTACCCCGAAGGATGCGGCAGCGCTTTCTATCTCGTCAAGCTCCACCCTGTGGCCCATATATTTTATCTGCCGGTCTCTCCTTCCCCGGTACATGAGCATTCCGTCTTCCCTTATGACCCCTATATCTCCGGTCTTATAGATCCTTTCATTATAGGAATCATTTAAGGGATTCTGCATAAATGCGGCAGCCGTCCTGTCAGGATCGTTTATGTAGCCGTCGGTCACTCCCACTCCGGACACGGCGATCTCTCCTTCTTCCCCGTCTTTTACGGGAGAGCCCTCCTCGGACAGCAGAAAAATCCTGTAATTATCATAGGGCTTTCCTATGGGAACGGTTTCGTCATTTTCCGCCAGGTGGTCCAGTTTGTAATAGGTACAGCTGGCGGTGGTCTCCGTGGGACCGTACTGGTTCACGAAAAGGGCCCCGGGCATGGCTTCCTGCCATTCCCTAAGAACACTCCCCGGCATCACGCTTCCGGAAAAGCACACCTTATTTATGAATTCCGGCTTTCCTCCCTTAAAGACCGACAGCTTTGAAAGAACGGTCATGGCACTGGTGCTCCAGCCTATGCAGCTTATCCTGTTTTCATTAAGGCAGCGCACCAGAACATCTGGCTGCATGAAGTATTCCTTGTGTATCAGCACATCGTAAGCCCAGGTGAGGAGAGGCACATAGATATCCCTTATGGCAGCTATGTAATCAAGAGGTGACTGGGCCGCCATCCTGTCCTCAGCCCCTATCCCCATGACAGAGGAATAGGCTTCGATATAATTCATAAGGGACAGATGGGAGGTTATGACCCCCTTCGGATCCCCGCTGGAACCGGAGGTGAAGATGATATAAAGAGGATCCGTAACCGCAGCCTTATCCCGGACGGACTTAAGCAGCTCCTCATCCTCTGCGGTCATAAACGCCTCCTCCATATCCTCTTTACCTGTCACGCAGGAGGGATTAAGGCGCTTAAGGATCTTTTCCTTCCTTTCCTCCGGAATGTCGATCCCCACGGGAGCGTAGGCATGTCCCGCGTACACCGCCCCGAGAAACAGCGGGATACAGTCAACGGAGCGCCCGGTCATCACTGCCACAGGTCCCGGGCCGGGATCCTTTTTCAGAAGATAGGTCCCGACGGAACGGGCTTTTTCCATAAGCTCCCTGAAGCTTAAGCTCCTTTCCCCGTCGGAATAACCGGTCTTTTCCGGATCCGATGCCGCTCTTTTTTCCAGCCACTCCAATACCGATCTTTCCATATATCACAACACCTTCCTAATAAAAATCATCGCCGGAAGCAAAGCTCCTCAGAACTTCGCATAGATCATCCCCGCTGCATCATAGCCGCTGCCATATGCCCCGAAGATCACTATCGTCATGATGAGTATATACCATACGGTCCAGCGCAGCGGCCTCGGAAGGGACATAAAGGCCTTCCTGTAGGGCACCTCCAGCTCCTTTAATATACTCAATATGATGATAAGGATAAAGGCCACGATCACGGTCACGTAATCGTGGAAGTCCATGCCCATATCCCCGAGGTGCTTCACCAGCTCATGGAGATCAAAGTCGGTGAAGACATACTTAAACATTTCAAAGGCCGTGCTCATGCTCTCCGCCCTGAAGAACATCTCACCGGTTATCACAATGATAAAGAGCTTGATGAAACGGAAGACCCTTACGGAGACGGAGCTTTCCGTAAGCTTAAGCTTCGAGAGCAGGGATAAAAAGGGCTTCTCGAAAATGTTTTCTATAAAGATCCATACAAAATAGTAGATACCGTAAAAGATATAATTCCATTTCGGCCCGTGCCAGATACCGTTACATATCCACACCGCAAAGATCGCTATGGAGGGAGCAGTAAGCCTTCCTGCCTCCGCACCGAAACGGTCCTTCACCTTCTTCGTAAGCTTCATCACTGTTTTATTCACGGATACGGGATAGAAGATATAGTCCCTGAAGAAGGTTCCAAGGGTTATATGCCATCTGTGCCAGAAATCGGAGGCGTTTTTGGCAAAGAAGGGCTGCCGGAAATTTTCCTTTAGGTTTACTCCGAAGATCCTTGCGGCTCCTATCACGATATCTATGGAACCCGCAAAATCCATATATTCCTGGATCGTAAAGATAATGGCTGCATATAGAGCCACAGACCCCGCTTTTTCCTCCCATTTATAGACTATGTCCACTGCGGGTGCCAGATGGTCGGCAATGAGCATCTTCTTAAAAAGCCCCAGCAGTATCCTCTGGTACCCCCGTGTGAGATTCTCATAATCCACCGGCATTCCGGCAAAGAGCGTATCCGAAGCATCACTGAACCTGCTGATCGGTCCCTCTATGAGCTTCGGGAAAAAGCCCATGAACAGGGCGACCCTCATATACTGTTTCTCTGCCTCGATATTTTCCCAGTATACTTCCGTAAGATAGGAAACAGCTTCCAGTGTAAAGTAGGAGATCCCCACCGGAGCCACGATATTAAGCATCTTCCACTCACAGGGGATACGGAAGATATTTAGGATCCTTACGATATTTGAGCCGGTGAAATCCAGATACTTGAGGAAAAAGAGCACGGCAATCATTAAGACAATACCCGTCACCAGTATCCTCTTCTTTTTAGCATTCCTCTCCTTACGTTTTAAGCTCTTGTCACCGGAGACCTTACTTATCATGAGGCCCATTCTCCAGGTGAGAACGGTCTCCGCAAGATGCACTGTAAAAAGCAGGCCGCTTAAGGAAATAAAGAAGAACCAGCTTGAAAAGAGCAGGACATAAGGCCTTTTCCTGCTGTCTAAGATGCTGTAAACAAGGATCACCACGGGAAGGAAAAGGGCAAAGAACATCCAGGAAGAATAGACCGGATCCCACCAAAGCTTTATGCATTCTATAAACAGATCAAAACTCATGGATACAGCTCATACTCCTCATTGTCTTTTTCCCAGCCGGAATACAGGGGATCCCCTCTGTGATCCGTAAGGTCATAATTTTCTTCAAGAAATTTCCCCATGAAGGCCGTGGTCTTTTTGGAACCCTCGAAGGACATGTGGTTCCCCCCGTCCATAGTGTCCGTTTCCCAGTCTATGCCCATGTCCTTTATATGCATATTCAAGTCAAGGAAGTCCAGCCCGTATTTATCGGCATACTCCTTAAGTGACTTGTTTTTTGAATAATTCCAGTTCTGTGCATTGGGTGCAGCGGTCAGAAGCAGAGGAACCCCCTTTCCTTCGCAGAATTCCCTTATCTCATCCAGGTACTTCCTGCTGTCCCTGTTGATCCGCACGTGATCCCCTTCATTCATATAGTCGGCAGGACCGGTATAGGGCACCGCCATGTCTGTCTGCACGAACCCTCTTAAGGCATGCTCTGTCCTCATATCCACACTGTCCTCAAAGACAAACTCCGGAACATAGGCCTTGTAAAAGATGTGGTAGTGGAAAATGGGAAAGATATCTTCTATGAGATTGGTGGGAAGGGCGTAATCGTCCTTATGGGGATCGGAATCCGAAAAGATGGCGTCGGCTTCCAGCACCACCACTTTGGGCTTCTGGTTTTCAAAGGAAGCCTTTGTAAGCTCCAGCGCATCACAGAGCCTTAAAGCGCTCTCGCTCATGCAATAGGAGGTGATCCCGGTCTCATGAAAGATCTGCAGAGGTGAAAAAGTCCTGTATACCTCGCTGTTTCCGGCGAAGATCACATCAATGGTATCCGGTATCTCTTTATTGAAGGAATCCATTTTCTGTGTGACCTGGACTATGTTGTAAACCTCGCCGAATTCCGGCTTTACCAGAGCCGAAGAAATGGCGAATATGATAAGAAGGATCAGGATGAAGAGTGACCCTTCCATTATTTTTTTACCTTTGCCACTTGTAATCATAACCCGAAAATTATATCATAGCAGGGCAAAAAATACATCCATAAAGTAATGAAGCTTTGCAGCTCCCTTGAGCCTCCCGGTTCCGGGGCTGATCCGCGCAAAGTACGCCTATACGGCCTTACAGGAGATAGAGTTTGAATAAAAATGATCTTAAGGGAAGCCTTTTTTTATTGTCAGCCGCCCTGATATGGGGCTCGGCCTTTGTTTCCCAGAGTGCGGGAATGAAATATGTTGAGCCCTACACCTTTAATCTGTCACGAAGCTTCGTGGGCTTCCTGACACTGATCCCGGTGACCCTGTTTTTCAGGAAGAGCTCCTGCAAAACCAATCCCCTTACCCCCGGGGAGGAGAGAGCCTTAAACAGACGCTCGCTTTTTGCCGGTGTTATCTGCGGGCTTTTGTTAAGTGCCGCCACCTCCTTCCAGCAGGTAGGTATAAGCATGACAACCGCGGGAAAGGCCGGTTTCATCACCGCTCTTTATATAATAATAGTGCCTGTCCTTGGGATAGTGTTTAAGCGGAAGGTTCCCCGTATCATCTGGCTCTGTGCCGCCATTGCCCTTGCCGGTTTCTATTTTCTCAGTGTCGGCTCCGATCTTACCCTGTCCCGGGGGGATCTCTTGTGCCTTGTCTGCGCCTTCTGCTTTTCCGTACAGATCATGTCCATAGATCATTTCGTGAAAAATGATAAGAAGGTGGATCCGGTAATGCTGTCCATGGTACAGTTCCTCACCGTTACCATAGTATCCGTTTTTCTGGCCTTTGTTTTTGAAAAGCCTTCTCTTTCCGGGATCCTTTCAGCGGCGTTTCCCATACTCTATTGCGGAGTCTTATCCAGCGGTGTTGCTTATACACTGCAGATCCTTGGTCAGAAGCATTGCAATCCTGCTGTGGCACCTCTTATCATGAGCCTGGAATCCGTGTTTGCGGCCCTCTTCGGCTGGATGATCCTTGGCGAATCCATGAGCTTAAAGGAAATCTTCGGCTGCCTCCTGGTCCTTTCCGCCGTGATACTCTCCCAGCTCCCTTCTTCCGGCAGGACCGGCTGAAGGGAAAGGGCTGTTGTTTTAGTCTGTGCTTTTTATTATAATTTAAGGCAGCTCCTGTGGCTTAGTATTCCCGCCCCACAACTAAAAGAAAGGGCAATGAACATGCCGGACTGGACGGATATAGTAAATATCATAGTGGTTACAAGCGGTCTGACCATGGTGCTCGCCGGCCTCTTCTTTTCATTTACACTGCCCATGCTCAAAAATCCGGAGCGGGGCTACCTTATAGTTTTCTTTTCGCTGCTCACTTTGTACTGTATTTCGGATCTCACCGCCCAGCTCTCCCTGGTATATTTCCCGGAGGGGCATGTGATGATCTCAAAGATCGCAGTATTCTCCGAATCCTTCTTTTCCTCCCTGTGCCTTCCTCTGCTCACAATGTTCATCCTTACCGGTGCAGGCAGGAGCTTTAAGAAAGACCGGTTTCTCATAAGCTCCGTGGCCGTCTGGGGCATATATTTCCTTCTCTTATGCTATACCCAGTTTTCCCGGAGCATTTACTATTTCACGGTGGATAATATCTATCACAGGGGACCCTATTATCCCATACTCCTTACTCCCCCGGTCATAATGATAGTGATCAATCTTTTATGCCTCTTAAACTGCAGAGCTGATCTGTCGAGAAAACAGTTTTATGCCTTCTTTATCTACCTGCTGCTGCCCCTGTTATGTATGGCTGTACAGATGGTATGGTACGGTATACTTATGGTGGTTCTGGGGACCTGCCTTGCCTCCGCGCTTATGCTGAATTTTATACTGTGGGAGCAGACCCAGCTCTTTCTGATGCAGAAGGAAGAAATAGCCGCACAGAAAATCAGCATTATGATGCTGGAAATGCGTCCTCATTTTATCTACAACACTCTTACCAGTATCTACTACCTGTGTGAGCAGGACAGTAAAAAAGCCCAGCAGGTAACGCTGGACTTTTCCACATACTTAAGAAAAAACTTCACCGCCATAAGTAAAAAGGACACCATTCCCTTTTCGGAAGAGCTGGAGCACACAAAGGCCTATCTCTCTGTGGAAATGGCCAGATTTGAGGGAAGGCTCTTTGTGGAATATGCTTTCTCAAAGGTTCCTGTTTTCCGCATCCCTCCTCTCACGCTGCAGCCCATAGTGGAGAATTCGGTAAAGCATCACAGCCTTGATCCGGATATGGAGCCCTTGCGCATCTCCATCCGGGTAAACGAGTCTCCGGAGGGAAACACTATCCTTGTGGAAGATAGCGGTCCCGGTTTTGAAGCGGCCGATAATGACGAACCCCACATTGCATTGAAGAATATTAGAGAACGCTTAAAGCTCATGTGCAACGGCACTCTTTCCATCAGCTCCCGGGAGACCGGAGGAACAAGAGTCGATATCTTCATCCCTTTCTCAGGAAAGCTTCTTATGAAGGAATCCTGACAGGTCACCTCCGCGAGTGGTCTTCCCTACCTGCTTTCCTTGATGACTCCGGAATGGTAGGCGGAAAGAAGCTGCTTCAGGTCCTCGATCTCAGCGGTAAGGCTCCTTCCGATGTCGGTGTCCTTCACCCTTATCCTTTTTTTCATTCTTTCCACTTCCTGGATCTTTGGGGTGTTCTCTCCTCCTGGCACGTAGGGCTTGTGCTCCGCAAGCGCCAGATGGTGTGAATTAAAGATAAGGGTGTAGCCCGCTATCCCGGTGGTTCCGTGGTAGGCCTTTGAAAGTCCCCCGTCAATTATGAAGAGCTTTCCGTTGGCCTTTACCGGAGTTTCTCCGCTGCTGACCCGCACCGGCACATGGCCGTTAATGATGTGCGAGCCCTCGGTGGGAAGTCCGAATTCCTTAAGGATCCTGTCAACGCACTCTTCCTTCTTTGAAAACTCATAGTAGGGATTAAAGGTCTCCTTCCCGGGGTTTTCCTCCCTTCCCTTTACATCCAAAAAGACATGCTCAAAGGTAGCGATCTTGTCCTTGCCGAAAAGAGGGGACAGCGGTCCTCCCCAGAGATACCACATCAGATCCGTATCATCCGCCTTTCTCTCCGGATCTTCCCTTTCATCCGTAAAGAACGCGCTCCTTATCCTTTCATTCAGATAGTCAAGCAGTGCCTTTCCGGAAAAGCTCCCATCCTTCATTTCAAGGCTCTGGAAATCCCCGTCCTCAGTCATGGGTATGCAGCCGTGGTAAAGAAGGTTTCCGTTGCAGATCTTATACATGCTGCCGTTGGAATAAAGGAAGCTGATATGCTTATTCAAGAGGACGGAGTGGCTGAAGCTCGCTTTCAGTGTGTCCATCAGCCTCTCCTCCTCGGGAGTGAGCCTGTAGGGATCCTTCGGATCCACTGTTTCAAAGAGCCTGTCCTGAAGCTCCCACTCCCGGCCGTCGATCATCACCGTGCCCTTTTCATGATCGATCTTATCAAGGAACAGTCTGTTATCCAGACCGTATTCAGGGTGCCGCTTTATTATCTGTCCCTCCAGCTTCAGCTGGATAATGGTGATCGCCTTACACATCCTGGCGGCAAGAGAAGGATCCACCGAGTCAAATTCATTTTCGTCCAGCAGATGGGGCTTAAACCTTTCACAGGGATCAGCTCCGTATGTGGAGGCCGCGAACATGCTTAAGGGCCTTAGGTTTATACCGTAGCCGTCCTCTAAAACATCAAAGGAATTATAGCTGGTGGCTATGCGAAGGACATTTGCGATACAGGCCGCATTTCCGCAGACAGCTCCCATCCAGCTGATATCGTGATTGCCCCACTGGATATCCACATCGTGGAAATTCATCAGTTCCTCCATGACGAGATCTGCCCTTGGACCTCTGTCAAAAATATCCCCGATGATATGAAGGCTGTCAATGGTGAGATTCTGTATAAGTCTGCAGAGCTCGGTGATAAACTCCTCTCCCGCTCCGATCTCCACTATGGCGTTTAAGATCTCCTGATAATACAGCTTTTTGTCAAAGTCATTGGGATCCAGATGGAGAAGCTCATCTATGGCGTAGCCGTAGTCTGCGGGCATCTTCTTCCTGACCTTGGACCTGGTATACTTGGAGCTTACGACCCTGCATATTTCCGTGAGCCTGTTAATGGTGACCCTCACCCACTCATCCGTAAGCTTATCCTTAAACTTCATTTCCGTAAGGATATCCTTTGGATAGTAAATGAGATTCGCAAGAGAAAGCTGATCCTCCTCGGTCATGAGATTTCCGAAGGTCTCTTCTATCTTTGCCCTTATAATACCGGAGGAGCTGCGGAGAAGGCGGCCGAAGCTCTCATACTCCCCGTGAAGATCTGAAAAGAAGTACTCCGTCCCCTTGGGGAGGCCGCAGATCGCCTCCAGATTGATTATCTCGGCCCCTGCCGCTCTGGCTGTGGGAAATTTCTTGGAAAGCAGTTTCAGGTAATCAATGGATCTCTTTATCATCAGTTTTCTCCTTTTGTTTCTTTTGAGAGCCACGCCATTAAAGTTCACTTCCTCAATTGATCCGACGGGACTATGCCATATCGGGATCAAACACGATATCCGCCCGGCTCTCCTGAGCCTCAACGGAATTCCATGGTCCCCGTGAGATTCTTATCCTTCCCTTTTATGACTGTATTTCCTCCTGAGGTTTTGAGCAGGAACTCCCTCTTTGTGATCTTTATCTCATTGCCGGAAAGCGTGGCATTTAAAACCTTTCTCAATCTGGTCTTTACCGTAAGTGACTCGATATAATGCCTTTCCTCCGTGACAAGAACTATGGTGTCAGCACTTCCGTCCCTTCTGGAGAATACCTTCTTTCGCCCTGCACTTTTTTCAGTGTCATAGGCAAACTCCGAGAGATCCAGAGGATCGATGGAGAAATACATCCTGTTTTTCCTGTCCTTAAGGACTTTATTTATCTTTTTAAGTTCTTTGTTTAGCTTTATCCTGTCTTTGCTGTCTAAGGCATTGTATGAGGCAGAGGCCGTGTCCTCT
>JAFVEU010000057.1 GCA_017475845.1 Lachnospiraceae bacterium
CACGGAAATGACTATGTTTCCATTTACCGCTACAGGGATATGCCCCTGCTTACCGAGGGTACGCAGGTCCTTAGGGGTACGGCCATATTTACCTGTACGTCAGTGGAACCCACCTTTATCTATGAGATCAAATATCAGGGGAATTCCATAGACCCCAATACATTAATGAAGATAGACGGATAAGTAAAAGTAAGGAAGGAAAGGTATAAATAATGGAACAGAAGAATACGTGGCTCAGTTATACTGCGGCACAGAAAAGGGAACTGGAAAAGATATGCAGGGAGTATATGGATTTTTTGAGTGAAGGCAAGACCGAAAGGGAGTGCGCCGATATAGCCGTTAACGAAGCCGAGAAGGCAGGCTACAGGAACCTTCACGATATCAGTAAGTCAAAGAAGAAGATAAAGGCCGGGGATAAGGTTTATGCCGTTTGCATGGGAAAGACACTGGCGCTTTTCAATATAGGAAGCGATGATATAGAGGAGGGCATGAGCATTCTGGGAGCCCATATCGATTCTCCCAGGCTTGATATCAAGCAGAATCCCCTGTATGAGGAGTCGGAGCTTTCCTATCTGGATACCCACTATTACGGCGGGATCAAGAAGTATCAATGGGTCGCAGTGCCTCTTGCCATACATGGTGTCATAGTGATGACCGACGGCACCACCTTTGAGGTGAGCATCGGTGAAGATGAGGACGATCCTGTGTTCTGCGTAACGGATCTGCTCATCCATCTGGCTTCCGAACAGATGGATAAGAAGGGTGCCAAGGTAGTAGAGGGTGAGAATCTGGATGTGCTTATAGGAAGCATTCCCTTAAAGGGCTGTGAGAAAGATGCGGTCAAGGCCAATATCCTTAAGCTCCTTAAGGATAAGTACGATATGGAGGAGAGGGATTTCCAGTCAGCCGAGCTGGAGGTGGTACCTGCAGGAAGGGCAAGGGAGATGGGTTTTGACAGATCCATGATCTTATCCTACGGACAGGATGACAGGATCTGCGCTTTTACCTCCTTAAGAGCTTTTCTGGATGTGAAGAGCGTTAAGAGGACGGCGGTATGTCTTCTGGTGGACAAAGAAGAGATAGGAAGCGTGGGAGCCACGGGAATGCAGTCCCGTTTCTTTGAGAATACGGTGGCGGAGATAATGAACGCCATGGGGGCGGATCCCGTCATGGGAGTAAGGAGAGCCCTGGCTAATTCACGGATGCTTTCCTCCGATGTGAGTGCGGCCTTTGATCCCCTCTATGCTTCCCAGTTTGACAAGAAGAATGCGGCTTATTTCGGTAAGGGTATAGTATTCAACAAGTATACCGGGTCCAGAGGAAAGAGCGGATCAAACGACGCCAACGCCGAGTATTTTGCCCTTGTCAGGAAGATAATGGAGGACAATAAGGTTGCCTATCAGACCGCTGAGCTTGGAAAGGTTGATGCCGGCGGCGGGGGAACCATCGCCTATATAATGTCCTTATACGGAATGGACGTGGTGGACTGCGGTATGGCAGTAATGTCCATGCATGCTCCCTGGGAGGTTTCCAGCAAGTCCGATGTGTATGAAGGATATAAGGCATATAAGGCATTTATAAAATAGGGGGTTAAGGGGTGAATAAGAATCTGCACACTGAGGCTGTGGATACACTGTTTGAGGCGGTGCTGTGCCTGAAAACAAAAGAGGAGTGCTATACCTTTTTTGAAGATCTTGCGACCGTAAATGAGATACTCTCCCTTTCGCAGAGATTTGAAGTTGCGACCATGCTGAGGGAAAAGAAGACATATCAGGAGATCGCCGGAAAGACCGGGGCTTCCACAGCTACCATAAGCAGAGTCAACAGATCCCTGGTATACGGCAACGAGGGGTATGAGATGGTGCTTAAAAGGATGGGAAAGTAGGGGGAGATTATTTCTTCTTCGGATCGGGCTCCGGGAAGAAATCGATAAGCTTTTCTATCATAAGGCGTTTTACGTATACATCAAATGCCAGGGCGCAGATAAAGGAAAAGATCTGCAGAAATTCGCAGTCTGATTCGGAGGCACCGCGGGATGCGGCATCTTCCGAGATCTTTTCGGAGACGGAATATTTTTCCCGGACAAAAGACTGCAGGGGAGCCACCTGATCCATGGAAAGACCGATGACTTCCGTATAGATATCCTCAAGGCTTATGTTTCCCTTTGAGTGGAAATAGTTTTCGGATAAGGGGGTCATAAGCTTCTCTATATCATTGATAGACAGGATGTTCTTGAAATAGTAAATGAACATCAGCATTATCATGTGATCTTTGTCGTATTTCTTTTTGTCCGGAGGCGGGATCAGCCGGTTTTTTGCATAATTATTGATCATGGTCTTGGTGAGGACCTTGTCGGTGGGATGGCGTTTGGCGTGCTCCATGGCCTTTTCCATGAAGGTCGTAACCTGATCCATGTAAAGGCTGATGTCAGGGAGTTCCGATGCCTCTACCGGCTGAATACGCCCAAGGCTGTCCACTATGCTCTGTATGAGATCTTCCGGATTGAATGTCATTTTATATACCTTGCTGCAGGCAGGGATGGTGATCGGTGACGTGCCTGCGCGGCACCGGTGAAAGTGATTCCGTACTTTTGGCATCTGAATCATAGTATAATAGCTTTGTGACATGGTTTCAAGAAGCAGGTAATAAATGGGAGAAGCAGACCGTTTTGTCCCGGAGGGGGTGAAGCGGCGTATTATTTGTGCGGCTCCGGACTTATATGAAAGGCTTATAAATGGATATAGACAGGGAATTAAACAGGGAACAGGCTCTGGCAGTGCGGCAGACCAAGGGACCGGTGCTGATACTTGCAGGCGCCGGCAGCGGCAAGACCAGAACCATAGTATACAGGATGGCTTATCTTATAGCCGAGAAGCATGTCCCTCCGAGGAACATCCTTGCCCTCACCTTTACGAACAAGGCAGCAAACGAGATGAAGGAACGTATAAGGGAAATGGCGGGGGGAGTTGCAGGCTCCATGTTTGTGGGCACCTTTCATTCGGCCTGCCTCCGTATCCTTTTTTCTCATGCGGAAAAGCTGGGCTATCCTTCAAGATTTGAGATCGCGGATGCCTCTGACCAGAAGAACGTTATGAAGGATGTGTATAAAAGGCTTGATATCGATCCGAAGAGCTTTC
>JAFVEU010000058.1 GCA_017475845.1 Lachnospiraceae bacterium
AAGTACGGTTTTTACCCCGGAGGAGGCTTTTCCTCAAACGGGGCAAATCTGCTGATGGCAAACGGCGGGGCCATGGTGCCAGGTGAATTAAAGGATGACAGGGATCATCCCTTCTCCATAAGCCGCAGGTATCCAGCTACCATGGCTCAGGTGTCCCGGATAGTAAAGGCCTCGGAAACCTACGCCCAGGGAGGATACGGATATTACAACAGGAACTGTACCACCTTTGTCAGGGATATGATCGAAAAGGAGGGACAGATCGGAACCGTCGGAAATGATGTGTTTAAGGTGGAAGAGGTGGGGTTAAACAGGAGCAGCAACCTTAAAAGGTGGGCTGCAGGAGCCTGGTCTACCTATTTTGCTTCCGGCGTAAGAAAGAGGTTTGCCGAGCTTTCCGGCAAAGCGGATCAGAAGTACCAGAATTTCGGAAACAGCAGGGTGACTGCCGAGGACATCCGGAGGTTTAAGAAATCCACCGGTGAAGCTTCTTTTGTCAAAAGAGGATATACTCCCGCAGGAACCGGTGAAGGCTTAAGGATGCAGAAGGGGGAGAGCGCCGGAGTATTAAGCTCCTTTGAGTATTCCGGAGACCCGAATGTGGATCTGGCTTTTGTAAACAGGAATCCCGATGCCCTGAAGGGGAACATTTCAAGAGCCGCCTCCCAGTTAAAAGCTGCCATCATGTCCACCATTCCGCAGGATAAAGTGAACAGTATGCCTCAGAGCATTACGGATTATGTAAGCATGATGGATGATCTTCCGGATGACGCCCTTGACCGTGTGACTGCCCGGTTCACCGGACACAGTGCAGACAAGCTTTTCAGAAATGTGACCGGCGATGACATAAAGAGGGCAAGAAACATACTTTCCTCGCAGTCTGAGATGGTGGGATGGGGATACAATATCTACCTCGGAAGTGATCCGAGACTTGATAAGCTGGTAATGAACCTTTTATCCGTCTATCAGATCGCCATTGATTTTCTGGACGAGCAGTACGGAAAGGCTGTGGATCAGGAAGCCCACAGCGAAGGGGATCTTAAGGGGATCGTAGACCGCTTTGTTTTTAATAACGGCGAGTTTCAGGTTACCTTAGAGGACGGATCCGTCCATACCATTGATAACATTACACCTTCTCTGTATGAGGGCTATGTCCAGGCCTACAGGGATCCGGTGGCTGCGGCGCAGGCCATATATAAGCTCTATGTGGGAGGACAGGGGAGCACTCCTGATCCGAATCTTCAGAGGATGGACGAGCTGGCAAAGAGCTTTGAGAGAGCTCATAAGTATATGCTTAGCAGAGGTGAATACAGCCAGCAGGATATTGACTACGCCATGAAGCTGGACAAGAAGGAAAACGAAAGGGCCGTTACACAGAAGGGAGCTGTGGATCCCGGAGTTACGGCTGCACTTGGAAAGAATGCGGGAGCCGTATATAAGACCCTGATACTTGAAAAGGTCATTGGCGGGCTTAAGGACAGGATCTCGGAAAAAGAGCAGGATGGGACTATTTCCCCGCTGCAGTTATTCCGGGGAGAAAGGGGAATGCTTCAGAGAGTACTTTCAAATTACCTTTCTGAGTGTTTCCAGGCTCACAACAGGGAGTTTAAGATGATACTTAAGGGCCTTGACAGGCTGAGTCCCGGGAACAGGAGAGAAGTGATAGAAGGGCTTAAAAAGATGCTTAAGGATTATGCCCGTCATACCTATGGCCTGAATCCCTCAAATCGCTCTGACATGAATATGTCGGGTTATCTGATGACGGCGCTGGACAACCTGCTCACAGGGGGAGATCTATACAGCTATGTCCTGGCCCAGCTTGGACAGATATGAGAATAGAAGCCGGTTTATAAGCAGGAAGATTGAACATGCGGATCTACGAGGATTATTTTGACAGAGGACTCAGAAAGAAAGCCTATTCCTCTGCCGGAGAGGAAAGAGAAGATTATTTAAGGCTCCTTGACATGATACTTGAAGCCTGCCTTGAATTCAGGGGGCTCCACAGCAAAGGAAAGCTCTATTCCAGAGGACTTGTCATCACGGAAAGTGAGATACGGAGCTATTTTGAAATGCCTCCGGGAGCCAGGGAAAGGGATGTTTGTGATCCCCTTCTTGCGGAATCCGTAAGGGAGGCCTTTGATCATATAGATGAGCGCTCTTCTCTTTCGGACAGGAAGGATAAAGATAAGGATCCGGAAGGATTATGGATCTCCGATGTCACGGGATATTTCGGGCTGAAGAGGGTGGAAGTTCTGGCGCTTCTTCTGGCACTAGCCGCCGCCCTGGACAGGCGTTATGAAAGGATCTTCGGTTTCCTGCAGGATGATGTGTCAAAGAGGGAGCCTTCTCTGGGACTCCTCTATATGCTTTATAACCGGATCACTTCAAGGGAGAGTGCGGCTGAAGCCCTGCCCCGGCCTTTGAGAAAGGAGCTCTTTCTCTATATTTTTAAGAGGACGGACAAAAAAGGACTGGATCAGCCTCTTATTTTGAATGAAACCATACTGTCCCTGCTTTCCGGACAGGGGACGGATGAGGATATCATATCCGACTGCGGGGAAAGATTCACGGAGGAGGGAGATATCCCACTTTTCTTTGATAAAAGCCGGGAGGAGATGTCAAGGATAAAAAAGGATCCGGCCACAGATCTCTGTTATATTGAAAATGAAGACCGGGAGACTGTGCTGCATCTTCTCTGTCATGATCCCCGCCGGGAAAAAAGAGAGCTTTTTGTGCTGGATACGGAGGAGTATTTTGCCCTCCCGGAAGAAAAGAAGGGTGAAGTGCTTTCCTTCCTTGCCCTGAGATCAAAGCTTTCCGCCATCAGGCTTGCCCTGAGGACAGGCGGGGATGATACGGATAAAGCTTCTGAAAAGAAGCTCATTCATACATTGAAAAAGCTTAGGAACACCGAACCCCTGTTTCTTTTCGGGGAGAAGAAGGAGCCGGAGAGATTTTCCCATGAAGCGGTTCCGTCCATTGTAATTCCCGATCCCGATGCCGGGATGCGCATAAGTATATGGGAATATTTCCTTGGTCTTGGCGGCATGAGTAAAAAGGAATGCGGATCCTTTGTGCCGGACCTGGCGGATTGTCATGAGCTCTCTTACGGAAGGATAAAGAAAGTCTGCGAACGCTCAAAAGCCGAGGCGGGCATCAGGGGAATGAAGAAGCCGGACAAGGAGCTTATCATAGATTCCCTGCGCTTACTCAGCGGAGTTCATTTCTCCTCACTTGCCACACAGGTTTCAGTCTCATACGGCTGGGAGGATATCACACTTGAAGATTCCCAGAGAGAGATACTGCATACGGTATGTGACAGATACAGGCTTAAGAACCGTATCGGAGAAAAGTGGGGATTAAAAAAGAAGAATGCTTACGGAAACGGCGTGAGTCTCCTTTTATACGGGCCTCCCGGAACCGGAAAGACCATGGCGGCCCAGATACTTGCGAAAGAGCTTTCACTACCCCTTTACAGAGTGGATATTTCAAGGATCTTTTCAAAGTACATCGGGGAAACGGAGAAAAACCTTTCATCCGTATTTGATGCGGCATCCGGCGCGGATGTGATACTCTTCTTTGACGAAGCGGACGCCCTCTTTGCGAAACGGACAGAGGTGAGCGGCTCAAACGATAAGTACTCAAATTCAGAGACGGCTTTTCTTTTGCAGAAGATAGAAGAGTATGACGGCATGTCCATACTTGCCACCAATTATTACCAGAATTTTGACAGCGCTTTTATAAGGCGCATAACCTATGCCGTTCATCTTGACAGCCCCAATGAGGAACAGAGATTTAAGCTCTGGACCACCATACTGCCCCCGGAGGCTCCGGTGGATCCGGACACGGATTTCCGCTTCCTTGCGGAACGGTTCAAGCTCTCCGGCAGCAATATAAAGGCTGTTCTTTACAGCGCGGCTTACATGGCGGGAGCCGAAGGAAGGCCCCTTGGCACCGCCCATATCGCAAAGGCCCTGAAGCTTGAATACAGGAAGCTTGGACACCTTATAGATCCCGGAGAATTCGGGCCGCTTATGGCCTATCTGCAGTGAGTGATATTAATACTAAGGAGGACAAAGAAATGAGCAACATCTACAAAGGAACTTTAGGTCTGGTGGGAAACACTCCCCTGGTGGAGGTCACAAACATCGAAAAAGAGCTTTCGCTGAAAGCTACGGTGTTAGTAAAGCTGGAGTATTTCAATCCCGCAGGCAGCGTTAAGGACAGGATCGCGAAGGCCATGATCGAGGATGCGGAGGAAAAGGGGATCCTTAAGGAAGGGTCGGTTATAATAGAGCCCACCTCGGGAAATACGGGTATCGGCCTGGCAGCCATAGCAGCAGCAAAGGGCTACAGGATAATACTCACCATGCCTGAGACCATGAGTGTTGAGAGAAGGAGCATTTTGAAGGCTTACGGTGCGGAGATAGTCCTTACGGAGGGTGCAAAGGGTATGAAGGGCGCCATCGCAAAGGCTGAGGAGCTGGCTAAGGAGACTCCCGGATCCTTTATCCCGGGACAGTTTGTAAATCCCGCAAATCCTGCGGCGCACAGAGCTACTACCGGGCCCGAGATCTGGAAGGATACGGATGGTAAGGTGGATATCTTTATCGCAGGCGTCGGCACAGGCGGAACCGTTACCGGAACAGGCGAGTACCTTAAAAGTCAGAATGCGGATATAAAGGTGGTGGCTCTGGAGCCCGAAGCTTCACCGGTGCTTTCCGGAGGAGCTCCCGGTCCCCATAAGATACAGGGTATAGGAGCCGGCTTTGTGCCTGAAGTGCTGAATACGGAAGTCTATGACGAGATATTCAAAGCCTCTAATGAAGATGCCTTTAAGGCCGCGAAAATGCTGGCCTCTAAGGAAGGTATCTCCGTCGGTATCTCTTCGGGAGCCGCTCTTCATGCAGCCATTGAATATGCGAAGAAAGCGGAAAATGAGGGCAAGGTCATAGTAGCGCTGCTTCCCGACAGCGGCGACAGGTATTATTCCACACCGCTCTTTACGGAGTGATGAAGGTTTACGGAGCGACAGAGCTGCTCCTGTAAGGATTCTATGCCTAAGGGAAGAAAAAGAGTCAAAAAAGGGCATAGAAAACCAGCGGAGCCGGCCGGGCCGGGGGGATAAGTATCATAGAGGCTTATTTCGGGCAGGGTGAACCGGGATTAAAGTATGCCTAATCGCGATGAAAAAGCGCAAAAAGGGCATAAATCTTGTTCAGAGCAGTCCCTGGATTAGGATGATAAGGATCAGCAGGGGGAGAACAAATCTGAAATAGGGTTTCAATAAGGGAGAAAGGCGGAAGCCTTCTCCTTTATTTGCTTCTTCAAGGAAGTTGTCAAAGCCCCAGCCCCATTTTGTGGTACAGAAGATGGTGTAGATAAGGGCGCCAATGGGCAGCAGGAGGTTTGATACTATGAAGTCCTCACTGTCAAGCATATCCCTTCCTCCGATTAAGTGGATATTGCTCCAGATGTTGTAGCCGAGGACGCAGGGCATGCTGGCTGCAAGTATGAAGATGCAGTTGATAACGGAGGCCTTCTTCCTGTCCCAGCCGAAGTTGTCGCAGGAGGATTTGATGAGATTCTCAAATACAGCGATGACTGTTGAAAAGCTGGCAAAGGTCATGAAGAGGAAGAAGAGGGTGCCCCAGATCCTTCCTCCGGGCATGTCCTTAAATACCCTGGGAAGAGTCATGAAGATAAGGGCGGGACCGGCAGCGGGTTCAACACCGAAGGAGAAGCAGGCGGGGAAGATTATAAGTCCGCTGCAGAAGGCTACCAGGGTATCCAGTATACAGATGGTGCCGGCTTCGTGGGCCAGGGTCTTTTCATCCGACATATAGCTTCCGAAGATCTCCATTGCGGCGATACCGATACTCAAGGTAAAGAAGGCCTGGTTCATGGCGGCGGTGATCACGTTTCCGATACCGCTTTCCATTGCCCTTTCCAGATCGGGAAGGAGATAGAATTTAAGACCGTCAGCGGCTCCCTTTAAGGTAAAGGAGTGGGCCGCAAGGACCACGATCAGCAATAGAAGGCCGATCATCATAACCTTGGTGATACGTTCAAGTCCCTGTCTCAGATCAAAGGAGCTTACCGCAAAGCCTGCGATAACGGTGATGGCCATGAAAAGCGCCATCTGCCCCGGAGATGCCAGCATGGCACCGAAAACCTGATCGGGATCAGCGGAGGGATCCGCAAAGGTGCCGGAAATGAATTTAACGAAATAGGAGAGCATCCAGCCGGATACTGTGGTGTAATACATCATGAGAAGGTAGCAGCCTGCAATGGCAAACCAGCCGTGGATATGCCATACTGACCCTTCGGGCTCCAGCATCTTATAGGCGGGAACCGTGCTCTTCCTGGAGGCGCGGCCGATGGCCAGCTCCATTGAAAGTACGGGGATGCCCATTATCACAAGGAAGAGGACGTAAAAGAGAACGAAGACGCCTCCTCCGTAAATACCGGTTATATAGGGAAATTTCCATACATTGCCGATACCTATGGCGCAGCCCGCGCTGACCAGCAGGAAACCGAGTCTTGACTTAAAGCTTTCTTTTTCCATGATGTTTATATCCTTTCCTGGTGATTATTCAAACCTGCGGACCGCTTTCCGGTCCCGGTATTCTTTTCTGCAGTCGTTAAGTGACAGAGCGTTGGCGCCTCCCGGAAAATCCGGATCCTTAAGCTGCACCGGGTCATTTTCCCAATTACACTCCGGACATACGGCATATTTTGCAGATCCGGCACCTGTGACCGGATGTCCGCAGCAGGGACAGAAATAGAGACCGCTGAAGGTGGGATCCTCCTCATCAAGAGGAACAGGGGTGTCGCCGTTAAGTACCGCGGACTTAAGGGTGTTTCCGCTGTAAGTGAGCTTAAGGGTGAAGAAGGGAGAATTCTTATCCTCTATGAGCCTTAGGAAGATCCGGTCTCCTGTCCAGAGATCAAGGTCATAGACCGCGGATCTGTCCACCCACTTAAGCTCTCCTTCGTCACAGTCTTTTTCTTCTCCGGTGAAATCCTCCGAAGTAAAGAGACACATATGATCCGTAGGTGACTCATCCGAAACAAAGGTTACGATGGAACGGAGTCTTACGATCTTAAGCCTGTAGCCGGTTTCCTCAAAGACTTCGCGGATCACGCATTCTTCGGGACTTTCCCCTTCCTCGGCATGACCTCCGGGAGCGATCCACTTGTCCTTATTTATGTCGTTTTTTCTCTTATTCCTATGGAGAAGGAGGTATTTACCGTCCCTTTCCATATAGCAGAGTGTTGTTAATAGCATTTTTACCACTTTCTTTGGTGAACCGTTGCACCCGTGACATTATAGTATGATATTATAGTAAACGCAATAAAAAGAGAGCCCGGAAATAAAATGCCATGAGTCTGAAAAATGTACAGGAGCCGAAATGAAAAAAAGATCCGCAAAACCCGCAGCCGGAGTGCTGGCACTTCTCATCACGATCCTCTGTCTCAGTCTTACGGGCTGCAGCGAAATATGGGACATCACGGAAAGCATACTGACGGCGGCGGAAGAAAATGCTGAAAATGAGCATGAGGAGGCAGCCCCGGAGGAGTATGCCGAAAACGAGCCTGAGGAAGCAGCCCCGGAGGAGTATGCCGAAAATGAGTCTGAGAAGGCGATCCCGGAGGAGGGCACTGAGTTAAGCCGTGAAGAAGCATCGGAAGAAGCGGGAAGCACTCAGGAAGAGGCTTCCCCGGTTAATGATGCCGTAAAGGAAGGCCTCCGTTTCAGGAACAAAAAGCTCCTTGACCAGCACTATGAAAAGCACGGCCGGGAGATGGGATTTTCTTCCGCGAAGGAGTATGAAAAAGCGGCCGCAAAAGTCCCTGCCAATGAAAAGGCCCTTCATAAGATCGAGGCCGAGGATGGGGACGACGTATATTATGTGGAGGAGAGCAACGAATTCGTGGTGGTATCAAGGGACGGATATATCCGTACCTATTTTGAACCGGACAGCGGAAAGAAGTATTTCGACAGGCAGTAGGGAAAATACGGCTTTCATTAAATGTGCAAGTATGCTAAAATAATCTGTTTGTGTAATAAGGATAATGACTTAAGGAAAGGCGGCAGGTACAGAAGATGAAACAGTTGATGCTGGGCAATGCAGCAGTTGCCAGAGGACTCTACGAAGCAGGAGTCTCTTTTGCTTCCAGCTATCCCGGAACCCCCAGTACGGAGGTGACGGAGGAACTGGCAAAATATGATGAGGTATATTCCGAGTGGGCACCGAATGAAAAGGTGGCCATGGAGGCGGCTTTCGGAGCTTCCCTGGCGGGGAGGCGTTCCTTCTGTGCAATGAAGCACGTGGGACTCAATGTGGCTGCGGATCCCCTTTACACCATGTCCTATACGGGGATAAACGGCGGAATGGTGATAGTGGTGGCAGATGATGCGGGGATGCATTCCTCACAGAACGAGCAGGATTCCAGGCACCATGCCATCGCTTCCAAGGTTCCCATGCTGGAGCCCTCGGATTCGGATGAAGCATACAGGTTTGCAAAGCTGGCCTATGAGATCTCGGAGGAATTCGATACTCCGGTATTATTAAAGATGTGCACCAGGGTTGCCCATTCCCAGTCCGTTGTTGAAACGGGCGAGAGAGTTGTTCCGGAGAAAAAGGAATACGTAAAGGATATCCGTAAGTATGTGATGACTCCGGCAAACGCCATCAGAAAGCATCCGGTGGTGGAAGAGCGCACAAGGAAGCTTTCGGAGTACGGTTATGACAGTCCCCTGAACCGCACGGAAATGGCGGGAACGGAGCTCGGGATAATAACCGATTCCACCAGCTATCAATACGTGAAGGAAGTATGCGGAGACAGTGTTTCCATACTGAAGATAGGACTTGTAAATCCTCTTCCCGACAGGCTCATAAAGGAATTTGCCTCTAAGGTTCAAAGGATCGTGGTGGTGGAAGAACTGGATCCCGTGATCGAAGACCACTGCAAGGCTCTCGGGCTTAAGGTTTCGGGAAAGGATGTCCTGCCCATGACCGGAGAGTTTTCAAGGAACATAGTGGCTAAGGCGCTGGGCATAGAGGAACATAAGGGTGTGGCTCTGGAAGATCCCATGCCTCCCCGTCCGCCCGCAATGTGTCCCGGCTGTCCCCACAGGGGCCTGTTTTACGCCCTTACAAAGAATAAGTGCACGGTGCTTGGAGATATAGGCTGCTACACCTTAGGTTCCGCACCGCCCTTAAACGCTGTGGATACCACCCTGTGCATGGGTGCTTC
>JAFVEU010000059.1 GCA_017475845.1 Lachnospiraceae bacterium
CTACTTGCCGTGGTCTTATCCGCGGCACTTATCTTTCAGGCCGTGCCTGCTTTTGCGGCAGAGCTGCCGGCCCCGGAGACAGAGGGGTATGAAGTAAGCATTGACCCTGTAGAGGTGCCGGTCTTAAGAGATGGTGAGGAAACGGCGACAATAACAGACACTTATTATAGTGATCCGAACTATATCGGTTATGCCGCAACAACCGTTTATTTCAATGTTGAGGTTTCGGAGGCTCTTAAGAACAGAGTCTATAGTTTGCCGGCAGGCTTTGTGATAACAGAAGGAGAATATTCCGGTAGTACGATAGGCGCCTATTATACCGAACAGAAATTTACTTTAGATGACGGAACGCAAAAAAGCTATAATTTTTATGTAGACGTGCCCACGGCAGGTAAAGACGTAAAGGGCTACGTAGCGGTATGGCCCTTCGGGGATGACAAACATGAGTCGGAAGCTTTGGATAAATCCGATGAGATGACTCTTAAGCCGGTTGGACTGAGTGAATTCAGCAAAGTTGAGGTATCGGCAAAAGGAAGGGTTCTGACAGCTGATTTTAACGCAACTCTGGAAAAGGTCTTTTCACCGGATATGTATGCTGTATTTGTGTATATGAGAAAAAAAGGAGAAGAAGCCTACCAGTTTGCAGAATCCATATCAGGTAAGTACAGCAATTTCCACACATTTACTCCCAAGTTCCAGCTCGAACCGGATACGGAATATGAGTACTACGCAACAGCCCGTATCGAATATAATGATCCTGTGAAGGGCATAGTTGCTACCCTTGATGGTTCTGAAAAGACGTACGGAACGGCTGCGGCTCCTAAATCCTTTAAGACACTTGAGAATAAGATTTACAGTGAAAGTGACTTTGAAGATCCCGTCTTTTATAAGTGGCTCTTAAAGGGATATGGCAATAGAAGCGGAAATGATGGTGAAGATGAACTGTCATCTTCGGACATGGATACGGTGAACAGCATAGACCGTGATCTTGTTACCAGACCCAAGGATTTTGCACCCTTTACTTCCATTAAGGGAATAGAGAACTTCCCCTGGATCGAGGCAGTAAGCTTAAAATATAATGACCTGACATCGATCCCCGAAGGTGACTGGATAAAGAAGTTACAAACCCTCGATCTCACGGGCAACCTGATAACGGAGATCCCGGATCTGTCCCATATGGAAGCGTATCAGCTGAGACTGGAAAGAAACTGCCTTACCAAAGAGGCTGTAACTGATAAGCTTCCCAAGGATATGGATGAGAAGGAGTTGCTGGCCGCCCAGCAAAATAAGGATGAGAAGCTTGAGATCACCTCACCCGACATTTTCTATCCCATAGGAAGCAGCAGGCCTTTCTTTATCTATCCCAACAATAATGTATTAAGGGGCGGCAGGGATTACTCCATGACCGCAACCTTGGACGGAAAAGTGATAGAGTCGCAATCCGTAGATACAGGCTGGGAAACTGTAGGAAATACCTTTGCCGGTCCCTGGTTTGTGTCGGATCTTAATTCCAAGGACCTTACCATCAGTGACGGAGACACGAAGGAAATAGGAATAAAAGTTTACAGCACGGATTTTTATGATAATAAAAAGGAAGAATACTCGGGCACTGTTAAAGCAACATTTAAGTCCGGAAGCGACTTCAGATATTCACTTACCAACATGAGGCATTACCAGGCTGAAAATGATCCCACAGATCCCTACTCCGAAGCGCCAAGCATAAAGATAGACGGGCATGCCTTTGTTCTGTCCTCCTGGATCGACGAATATAAGAACACCGCAAGGAACAGCTTCAGTAAGGAATACTCCAACCTTAAGCTCCTTGATTCGGAGGGCAATGTGATCCCCTTAAGGGAAGTAAGCGGCATAAAGGAAGGCTATGACATCGGAGCATATATGGACACCGGGGAACGAAGATATGACAATTATATGTTTGAGGAGCCCCCTGAAATTATCCCCATAGAAGGTGTAATGGATATTTATACCGTATTTATCTTCTTAACCATTTACCCCGCTGAGAAGCTTGCGCCCGGGAAGTATTCCGTAAGCGTCGATGTGAACGGTGGAGAAACCCTGTTCATTAAGGACGTTATAATCGTAGATGAAAACGGAGAGCAGTCTCGGGATGACGAAGGCGAGAAAGGCGAAGAAGGCGGCGGATCCATCAGCGAAAATACTGCTCCCAAGGAGCCAGAAAAGGTTCCTGTGGCAGAGGGTGCGTCCTATGCTTCCGAGAATGACAACTTCGCTCCCGTGACCAGCACACAGAAGCTCAATAAGCAGGTGCTGAATTTCACAAATGTCCCTGCGGAATTACGGGAAAAGCTGACAATGACCACTGCAAAGGGCAGTAAGTTCACCACTGATCCGGGGGTGAAGTTTAAGGATGCGCAGTCCTCGGATAAGAAGGCGGTGAAGGCAAAGCTCAATAAAAAGAACGGTGTCGCCACAGTAACCCCGAAGAAGGGAACCGCTATAGTTACATTCACCACGGAAGATGATGTCGTCTACAAACTGAGCTTTACCGTTGACTCAATGAAGGCCATAAAGTCCGCCAAGAGTATGCCGGTATCCGAAACACCGCAGACACTCTACATAAAGGACCTCTTTGATACCTCAATAAACGACGGGGAACTCAGCATTACCGGCGGTAATTCAAAGTCACAGGCGACAGTATCAGACAATAAGCTCTGCATAACCATCACGCCGAAGGAAAAGGATAAGCTAAAGATACAGTTCCAGTACCTTAATAAGAAATACAAAACCTCCATAAAGATCGGTTAATCCAGACTCTTGATGAACGCGGAAAATGCGCGTCTAAGCTGTGGATGGTAAAAAGTGATGGAAAGCTGCGGCAGGCTGGCCTTAATTACAGTGGCTGACCTGCCGTCAGCATGTAAACCGATATTTCCGGAGAACCCGGAAGGGAATATAAAGCCGGAGGTATCCATTCCGCTTATGTCCCTGCTGATATTGATGAGCCGCTTACTCTGGTTTAATAAGCTACGGAAAACTTTTAAGTGTGCAGACAGGAGTGCACTGTCGGTATCATAGCGGTAGATGGCCTGGTCATCCGAACCTGAAGGGTGTCCGGCGCTTATACATGCAAGCCCCGGCGCGAGAAAGATCGTATTTGAAAAAACAGGATGAGCCGGGGGGAGTCTGTCGATATAAAAGGGCTCTACCATTCCGGAGACATAGAGGGGAAGCCAGCTGTTGATCGCTGACATCATCTCAGGAACACTGCGGTTAATATGATGGATTATCCTGATCCTGATCCCTGAGGAGACACACTCCTTCATCAGGGCGGCCCATTTATTAAAGAATTCCGGGTTAAGTAGCATCCACTCCATTCCCTGGTTGGAAAATAGACACAGCTCCCGGGGAGTTTCGTTAACGGCAGTGCAGAGGAATCTTATTACTGCATCCCTCATGCCCTGGATCCCGAAATAGTAAGCCCTGTCATCCTTTATTAGCTTTTCACCTCTGGAAAGCCTGATAAGCTCCTCCGAAGTGAAGGCCGGAGCGGAGGGATTAAGAAGTTCATAGGAAGTAACCGCGGAAAGGATACTATGAATGCTTTTGTTATTCTCATTCTGATCCGCAAGGATCCAGTCATATACAGCTTTTTCTATCGCCGCCTCATCCATCTCCGGAGAAAGGTCCTGATGCAGAACGTCTGAAGCAATGGCAAGCTTATTCCGGTCATTAACGGTTTCCACAGCAGTGAGGCGGCAAAGCGCAAGAGTCAGCTCCGGACTTATCACGGATCCCCTGTCTCCGTTCTTCATCCTGCTGACTACCGAAGGGTCCACATTCATTTCCCTTGCAAGGGACACGTTGCTTATCCCGAGTTTCAGCATCAAAACGCCAATCTTTCGCCTTAGATCATTGCCGGAGATCCCTGATCTTCTGGGGGCGTCATAAAGCCAGTCCAGAAGCTTATCCTTAATATCAGCGTCGGATCCGGCGTTTATCAGGTTTTTAAGCGCATCAAAAGAGCCTCTCTCCCGGGAAAGCTCCAGCACGGCATCCGCATACTTTGACATGAAGCCTCCATCCTTCGGAGGCGTTTTTTTCCCGCTCTTAAGAACGCTCACCGCAGAAGCGCTGACACCGGCCGCCGCCGCCACTTCCTTCCCGGAAAGACTCAAGGAATCATAAAGGGTTTTAACACGTTCGCTAAGCATAATCTGTTTCTAAACTTCAATCAGTTCACGGTGAAAGTCACACACTGTGTCTTATTCTTAATTATTAGCAATAATATTTTATTTCACCGAAATGTTCAATCCAATTGTCCTTAATAAACTCAATGTTTCCTTCAATATTCTGATAATCTTACGTAAGATCCTTTCGGGAATTTGAGAATTATTATTACATAAAATGGCTTTTCCCGTACTGGTAATCCAAAGCTTTGTGACATCCGCGGATGCACGGCCCTCTGCTATATGAACGTGAATCGGTTCAAGCGGCATATTCTCATTTGACCAGAAGTATATTATGTATGGACCTATCCTAAGAAGTTGCGGCATATAATACACCTCCGTCCTGTGAAAATTTCAGCCTTAACCTTTAAGATTTTACGCTATTCAAGGATTTTTTGATAGCACCCCGATATCTTGTTTTCAATGTTCGATATAATGCATTATACAGAACATATGTTCTACCATCAACCATGAATGCGAAAACAGCCACTCATATTACTTAAATGGTTATTTTCTTTCCCGGCTGGTGTCTGTGACGTAGGAAGGCCGGTGTTTGAACTGTCACGTCCGAGAAAAGCATTGACGTGTGCCAACTCATTTTTCAGCTTATTTATTATGCAGTCCTTTTCATACAGACGGTCTTCATACTCCTGTTCCTTGGCGGAAAGCTTATCATCGCCTTCTTTTTTTGCCTTCCATACATCATCTTCGAGGTTGCGAATCCTTTCATTCCTCTTACGGATCTCTGCCTGGTATTCGTCATACAGGGCGTAATAATCATCTGCCCATGTGTTTCTTGTGCTTACGATCCGGGCATGGGCGTCCGCCAGTTCAAGCCTGAGCTTCCTGATATCTTTCACATACCCCTCGATGACCCGGTGCTGGTCAGCCTGGAGCTTAAGATATCTCTTGCCCGATTTGAATTCCTTTATTATCCGTGCCTGTGCCTTTACCTCACAGCGCAGAGCCATGCACTGTTCAAAAAGATCCTCTATATGGATGATCCGTAAAAACGCCTTGATTTTACGCCGTATTTTTTCTGTGAATAGTAACAGTGACCCTTTGGTGATTAACATGACGGGATGAGCGGCGGAGCATATCCAACGCAAACCCTGCGGAACGCGCCGCGCCGAGCTTTCCACCAACTGCGGCAAAGCACGCGGAGCATTCACGAACGATTTGTTCATACTCCGCGTACCAATCCGCAGTAGGCGGCATATCTCGTCTGCGGTTCCGATAAAGGGTCGTGCTTATGGATATGCACCGCCGCTCATCCTTGATATCTAAGATTCTACAGTTCATTCTTCCTTATGTCTGCAACATCATAAGCGTCCTTCATCTGGCTGTTCCTGAGTCTTTCGCCGTCGGCACCGACAAGACTACGTTTCTTACAGGTTTCGTCAAGAGTGGCGGACGCAGCTTACACAAAACGCTTTTATCCTTAAAAACTTGAAGCGCTTGGAATAGAAGAGAAACCCGCTATCCCTAATTCGGGTCGAAATCAGAAAAATGCTGAAAACCGCTGACCAGAAGCTCTGCTCTCGGTACTGGAAGTTTTTACATTCGTGGTTAGAAGGTTCAGTCTTAGAAAGGAAGGCGGAGCCGAAAAGCTCCGCCTTAATTGATGTTTTTCTCTTAATATAATAACCTGCTCATAAGGCACGGGTACTGTACCTATGATATCCCTTTTGGTACTTTTACGGTTACTTTATACTTTGCTGCTTCCTTTCCCTCTCCCCAGATAATGCTGATTTTTGAGGTTCCGGATGACAGAATGTTTATCTCTCCCGTACATCTGTCGACAGTAGCTACATTTGGCTTTGAAGACTCCCAGGATGTAGGAGGTATACTGGTTCCCTGATACAGTTCATTACCGCTTATCGTACCGAGGGATGAAGCAGTAAACTTCTTTGTTACTGCAGGTTTTTCCACATCAATCTCAATACTGTTATTAATGACCGTCCAATCTTTGGAGTTTCCGATCATATACTGGCCGGTAATAACTGATGAACCTGCCTTTTTTGCTTTTGCCTGTCCTTTTGAGGAAACCGACACTACGGATTTTGAAGAGGATATGTATTTTTTCTTTGAAGATGTGTTTGGTAATGAAAGGAAGTCGGAAACATCAAATTTCTGCTTTGCGACCAGCTTTTTATACCCCACCTTTCCACGACTGTCTGACCAGCTGGCATATACAGTAATATCTGTGTTTACGGCAGTATATGAGTTAAAACGGTTCCCGTAACCGTTTTCTTTTGTATACCATCCATTAAATACATAGTCCTTTCTTGTAGGATTTTCCGGAAGGACAGCGTATTTTCCTTTTGAGACAGAAATTTTTACAGCCTCCTCACCGTTTTGCGGCTCAAAGGTTACCGTGTATTTTTTAACACTATTATTTTGCTCATTCTTGGGGTCATCCGGATTTGCAGGATCTGCCTCTTCCGTAGCTGGTTCTTCTTCTTTCGTCCATTCCGCTGTAAGAACCATATCTTTTGTAACAGTGTCAATGTCAAAATCCCATTTATAACCGTCTTCATCATACCATCCGTCCAGGATATAGCCTTCTCTTTCTGTTCCGGGTCTTATAATCCTGCTGCCTTCCTCAACAGTCTGGCTGTCCACTGCCGATCCCCCGTTAGGATTAAATTCTACCGTATATTCCTTTGTCTCAGCAGTCCATTTAGCGGTAAGGGTCATATGGTCAACGACAGTATCCGTATCAAAATTCCACTTTTTACCGCTATCATCATACCATCCGTCCAGGATATAGCCTTCACGGATTATCACAGGCACTGTCAGCGGATCTCCCTCCACTACTACCTGGGAGCCTATGGGATCGGCGCCGTTTGAATCAAAGGTTACCCGGCACATTTTGATCTTTGAGCTGAAAGAAACAGGCACGCCTGTAAAGCCCCTTACGTCTGTGCCTTTGATATTTGCCCATTCCGTTGAGTTTCCGCCGTAATATATCTTTTTAATGAAATTACACTTATCAAATGCAGTGTCTGCAATATATGTGACGCTTTTCGGGATGTAAATCCTCTCGATACAACAGTTAGTAAAGGCGTTAGCCCCTATTCTCTCCAGACCGTCAGGCAGGGAAAGTATCCCGTTAAAGCCGGTATTCCTGAAGCAGTCCTCCGGTATCTCCTCCAGATCGCTGCCTTCTTCGAATAAAAGCTGACCGTCATAAGACGAACAGCCCTTAAAGGCTCTTTCACCGATTTCCTTTACAGTTGCAGGTATTGTGAGATCCCCGGTAAGAGCGTCATCATTGTAAAATGCATCGGAGCCTATGGTTACAAGACCCTTATTTAATGTAAGCGTGGGAAGGTGATGATTTTCCGCAAACGCGAAATCCCCTATCTCCTGAAGCTTGCTGTTGAGTTTAAGGGATGAGATGTCATTACTGTAGAAAGAATGACTCCCTATCTTTGTTACCGCGGCGGGGATATCCACACTTCCATATACCTTTTGATCATTGCCTAAAGATCCTGAAAAAACATAGTTTCCTATATATGTAAGCTTTTCTGTCTGTGTCGAGAAACCAAGAGTATAATCATAATACCCATTCCGATTATACAGTGGTGTTCCATAGCTTTCATTCCCCTCTA
>JAFVEU010000060.1 GCA_017475845.1 Lachnospiraceae bacterium
CTACTGCTGCAGCTTTCCCTGCAGCCTATGATACGGTCATCTCCGTTGCAGCCACAACCAGGAATGATGATCTGGCAAGTTATTCCAATTACGGAGACTGGGTGGATATTGCCGCTCCCGGATCCTTTATCACATCCAGCTTTGTTACAGGTAAGAAAAACGTGATAACAGCTACCGGCGATAATAATACAACCTATGGCTGTATCAGCGGCACTTCCATGGCCTGTCCCGTAACTGCCGGTGTAGTGGCCCTGATGTATGCTGCCAATCCGGATCTCATGGCAGCTCAGACCAGCGAGGCGGTTGATGCCATAAGGGAAGCGCTTCTAGGCACCACCGACGAAAAAGAATATGTCTATGGTGACCACAGCATAAAGGGACTGGTACAGGCGGATAAGGCTGTGGCTGCAGCAAAGGAAGCGAAGGTTCAGGTCAATAAAAAGTATACCCTTATGAACGCGGCCGGAACTTTCGGAGCACATATCACCGGAAAGATCGCAAGAGGGACCAAGGTACAGCTCTCCTTCGGTGACCTGAAGGGCGAAAAGAAGGATAAGAGCTTAAAGAAAGCCCTTAAATCCGCCAAGTGGAGCAGTAGTGCCCCGGCTGTACTGACCGTTAAAAACGGAAAGGTAAAATGCAATAAGAAAGCTTCTCCCGGAACAAAGGTAACTATAACCGCAGAAGCTGACGGAGATGTGATGAAATGTGATTATATCGTTACGGAGCGTCTCATAGGTGCCGGTTACTGTGTAACAACAACAAACCGCAAGGGGAAGATGAAGCTTAAGCTCCATGGCAAGAGTAATTGGACAGCTTATAAAGATAACAACATAAGCCTTACGGATCCTTCCTTAAATTTTAAATATACGAATCTTGTTTTTTCCAAAGACTCGGATGACCTGAAGAATAATAACTGGGGATATCTGGCAGACGGAAAGTTTGAATATATTGTAACAATAAAGGACAAGGATATTAAAAAGGGAAATATTGAAGTGCAGTATTCCGACAAAGGAAAGCCCATCATGGCAACACTTAAGAAGGCGGGTAAATACACCATAAGTTATAAGACCATAGAGGGATCGAACGTGGGATTTACATGTAAGATCACAGTAAAGTGATGAACAGGAACAGTATTGCGGTTTTGATCGCAGTTTCATTGATCATTTCTCCGGTTGGCATCCGGGGAGAGGAGCCGGAAAGGGAGGAGCTTTCTCCCGTTTCGGCGTGTCTCCTTTCAGAGGCGGAAAAGCTTGATTCCATGGAAGCAGGGCTTGATTATGTGGATCATGAGGCTGTGTATATTGCAGGGGATCTGAGGGAGGCTGAGAAGACTGCCGAGAGCTGCGGCGGAAAGCTTGTAAGCTTTGACCACTCCGTTGCCAGAGTGAGATTTAAGAAGAACACTGCAGCGGCTCTCAGGGAGGCGGCATATTACGGAGCTCCGGACAGGGTGATAGAACCCAATTACCTCTTTTCGCTCTGCGACATGGAGCTTGCTTCAAGTGTCCAGGACCCTTTCTTATCCCCGGGATCTGCTTCCTATCAATATTTTCATGAAAAGATCAGGGATAAGAAGGTAATAGACAGTGTGTCCGGAGAAGGGATCCGGGTGGCAGTCATTGATTCCGGAGTGAATCCATATCACGAAGAGCTTATCGGACGGGTGTCCGTAAACTACCTGGAGGATGCACATGAAGGCACCTATGGCATAGATACCCTGGGCCACGGTACTCACGTTACCGGTATAATCGCTGCCGCTTACAATAACGGACTGGGTGGTTACGGAGTGGCACCTTCGGTTTCCGTCGAATCCATTCAGGTAACGGTTTCAGGGAAGGATTTTTCCCTTTCAAGTGTTGCGGAAGCCATCGGAATTGCGGTTGAAAAGGATGTGCATGTTATAAACATGAGTCTTGGCGGGGTTTCCGGGAGCTTTTTACTCCAGGAAATGCTGGACAGGGCCTATGAAAAGGGCATAGTCTGCGTAGGCGCCGCAGGAAACGGGGAAAAGATAAACGGGGTCAATATAGGACAGGACAGTAAGCACTATCCCGCTGCCGCGGATCACTGTATTTCGGTAGCATCCACCACTATGGACGATAAGCTGTCAAGGTTTTCCAATTACGGCGACTGGGTGGATACAGCGGCTCCGGGAAGTGATATTTATTCTACCTATAAAAGCAATGAAGGCTTAAGCACCAATGCCTATAAAAAGATGGGCGGCACGTCACAGGCTGCACCGGTGGTTTCGGCAGTGGCGGCTCTTCTCTATTCGGCAAGCCCTGAGCTCCTTAAAATGAAGAATGCTGCCTCCGCAGGCCTTATCACTGAACTTATCTGCACAACGGGAGACGGGAAGGCATATTCGAGTCCCGAAAGCGAAGGAAGTATAGATACCGGTATCGTGCAGGCGGACAGGGCGGTGGAAGCAGCCGCAGCCTTTAAGAGGGCTTCGGAATACAGTATAATGGATAAGGCAGGGCATTACGGCACGGTCCTTTCAGGCTCTGTATGTGAAAAGAAGAGCATTAAGCTGTCTGTGGGAGACAGTTCCGGAAAAGCAATAGACAAGTCCTTACTGAAAAGCGTGGTTTGGACTAGCAGCGACCCCGGAAGATTCAAGGTAAGTAAGGGAAAGGTCAGGCTTACAAAAGCCGCTCACTTCGGGGACACTGGTCTCATAACCGCATCCATCGGGGGAGAAACTCTGTATTTTGTTCTGTCCGTGGATCACAGGACTAAAAAGATGGGGACGGTAAATAAGGATGATAACCGGGTGAAGAGCAGCATGACCCGGGAAATTAAGTCAGGGGACGTGATCGATATCTCAAGTCCGGATGCGGCAGTAAGCGGTGACAGGGTATATGCCTTTTCCTCCACAAAGAGATCCGATGTCTCAAATATAACAAGCCCGGATGTGGCGAGGATCGCTGACAGGAAATACAGCTACGCACTGACCATATCACCTAAGGATCTTAAAAGAGTAACGGTCATGGAAACGGATCCTTCCGGAGCGCCTGTCGTAATAAAGGCCGGTACTCCCGGAAAGATAAGGATAAAGTATAAGCTGCTGAACGGTTCGGATAAGACATTTAAGCTCATTCTGGATGTTAAGTAGACGTTCTTTATATATGTGGGGAAGACAGATCATGGAAAGGGAATTCGAAACGGAATTTGCAAGGAAACTGTATTTTGAGCTTTCGGCGCTCATCGATGTGAGCTGCATCAAGAGAAGGTATATAAGCCAGAAGTATATCTGGAAGCTTTGGAAAAAGGTGTTTAAGGATCACTGCGGCTATAAGAGGATCTTTTATCTGCCGTGAACCGGTATTGGGAAAGGAGTTTTATGGACAGCAATATTGACAGAAAAAATGATTTCATCACCAGAGTATTCGACAGGGCCTCAAAGGAAGTAAAGACCATAGTCCTGCCCGAGTCAAATGACAACAGGGTGATAAGGGCAGCCACCTGGGCCCTGAGGGACGGTATCGCAAATATCATAATGATAGGCGATGAAGAGAAGGTTTCGGAAAGGGCCAAGAAGATGAGGGTGGATATCTCGGATATCGTCTTTGTGGATCCCCTGAAGCACCCGAAATTCAATGAATATAAGGATCTGCTGGTGGAGCTTCGGAGCCATAAGGGCATGACTCCGGAAAAGGCTGAGGAGATCTTAAGGAACGACTATCTGACATACGGTATCATGATGGTAAAGGCCGGGGACGCCGACGGAATGGTGGCGGGAGCCTGCCACGCCACAGCGGACACCTTAAGACCCGCGCTCCAGATACTCCGTACCGCTCCGGGAGTGGAGATGGTTTCCGGTTTCTTTATAATGTGCGTCCCGGACTGTGACATGGGAGAAAAGGGTACCTTCGTATTCGGGGACTGCGGACTGAATCAGGATCCTGATTCAAATGAGCTTGCGATCATTGCAAAGACCAGCGCGGATTCCTTTAAATCTTTGGTTGGAGCACAGCCCAAGGTTGCCATGCTTTCACACTCCACCAAGGGAAGCGCAAAGCATGTGCTGGTGGATAAGGTCAAGGAAGCGGTGAACATAGCCCATGATAAATATCCCGGACTTATCCTGGACGGAGAGCTGCAGCTGGATGCGGCCATAGTTCCGGAGGTGGCTGAAAGCAAGGCCCCGGATTCCTTTGTGGCAGGAAACGCCAATGTACTCATCTTCCCCAATCTGGATGCTGGAAATATCGGCTACAAGCTGGTACAGCGTCTTGGGAAGGCTGATGCCTACGGGCCGCTCCTCCAGGGCCTTTCAAAGCCCGTGAACGATCTTTCCAGAGGCTGCAACGTAAGCGATGTGGAAGGTGTTATCGCGATAACCGCCGTACAGGCCCAGATTGCGGAACCAAGATAAGGCTCCGCTCCGGACCGGCAGTCTTTGAAAAATATCTGCCGGAAGCTGTCCGGGCTTCGTATATATAAATAATCAAGATAAGCTGCCGCCGTCAGATGGCGGGAATAGCTTGATCTGATAAGAGTCCTGCTGAAAGGAGCATAGGCTGTTGATATGGAAGACAGAAAACTTGAACTGTTAAAGAAACTTGAAAAGAGCTTTGCGGATGATCCGGATATAGAAGAGGTCTCCCTCTTTACGAAAGAGGAGCTTAATGCCCCTATGGACGTTCTGAGGATGCTGGTCACGGATTACGGCCCGGGACTCATAGATGTTCTGGCGGAGTTTTCCTTTATCCCCTTTGAGGGAGAGGCGGAGGTATGGTATTTCTCCTCTGTTGTCACCATAAAGAACAACATACCGAAGGACGCCGTGTCAGCTCTGGCCGGCGCTGCAGCAAGACTCAATTTCTTTCTTCCCTACGGATCCTTCGGCATAAATCCCTCGGGAGATACTCTTGCATTTAAGAATGTGACCCTTATAAAGACCGCGGATCCCGATAAAAATGTGCTTGAATCCATGGAGCTTGCGGTGGACAGGGCCCTATTCATACCGGAAGGCTATTCGGAGCTTCTTATAGGGGTGGCAGAGGGAAGAGTACTCTTAAGTGATTTCATAGACTCGCTTCCGGAATAGGTACTGTAAAGTTTTCTATGAAAACTTTACGGTACGCAGGCCACGCCGCCGCGAAGCGGCATTTGAATGGCGTGGCTCTCAAAATTAGAGGAGGCCTTTCATGAGTAATATCACGGTAAACGAACAGAAAAAGAAAACCGCCCTGTCAGGGGGAGCTGCCCCTGCGCCGCAGAATATAAACCAGGTGAGGAATGCTCCCGCTCCGGTCTTTACGGCTGAAGATGCGGAGGAGCTGCTTAAGAGCCCTCTTTCCCGGCATGTGGTGGAAAAGGATCCCAATTTCACTCTTACGGTTCCGGCTGAAGCTGATCTGGTGGACGCCTATGAAGCCTCCAGTCTTTTTCTTACGGACAGTGCTTCCAAGAGGAAGTCAGCTCTTAAGGACAGTAAAAAGAAGTATGATCTGCAGGAAGCCCTCATAAGGAAGGAAAGAAATCCCTTAAGACAGCAGAGACCTGTTGCCGTAAAACGGATAAGCCTTAAGTCTGCCATTAACTTAAGCGACAGGGAGCTGGTGGAGCATTTTGGGGTATATTCCACCGGAAATAATAATTATCTGGCCACCCGTTATGCTCTTCTTAAGAACAAGTATTATTCCCTGCTTCCGGAAAACGAGATGAGGAAGCTCTCCCGTTTTGAGCTTCTTTCAAGGCTCAGGGAGCTCTATGAGAAAGAGCCGGAGCATAGGAATACGGAGCTTATCCTTTATTATCAGTCCCTTATCATCTTAATGGATCATGAGAAGGAAGCAGAGGGAAAGAAAAAGGAGCCTGCTGTCACGAGAGTACGGCCAACGGCTGCGCAGCTTAAAAAGGATAACGGGGCCGGGCTTAAAAGAAATGAGAAGGCCATAAAGGATCTCTGTCTTTCACCGGAAGAGACGGAAGAGAGAATGAGGCTCATGAAGAGCGTCATGGTTCCCGAAAATGATGCTCAGTCATGGAGGGGCGATAAGGAAGACAGGATCACCCCCAGCCAGAAGGAGGGCATAAGACAGGTACTGGCCTGGATGTACAGGAACTGCTCCAAGTCCTCCGAGTCAAAGGAGCCCTTTGTCCATAAGCTTGCAAGCGCCGAACCGGAAAAGCTGCTCCTTATGTTCTATCTTATTGAGAACGGGATGCATGAATCCCTTACCTCATCTGTTCTCCATACTGCGGTGACTGATTATACTCCGGACCTTGACGTTTTTAAGAGCAGGGTAGTGGCTTCCAAGGCCAAATTCTGGAAGAGGATAGGCTTTGACAGTTCCGACAGTGTCATCGACTGGTCAATGATGGGAAATGTTGCCCGCTTCGTTCTGCAGAATGACATTGCGGAAGACTACGCAAAGTATTCAAAGGAAAATGCGGAAGCGGAAGAAAAGCTTAAGGATCCCGCAAATAACAGCGATGAAGCAAAAGCGAATATTTTGCTTGAGCTTGTAAACAAGAAGGGCAACCTCCTTATCACGCTTTACAGGAGTGCCGGCCTTTCGCCGGATATGCCCCTGACCCTCATTGCCGATAAGAAGCTCCGTACCAGGGTCGCTTCACTGCTCATAGAATTTAAGAAAACAGCCGCCGATCTGGTGGATCTCCTTAAGAGGACCGGCGCCGGTGACGGTGCGGGAGTCAGAGCTGCGGTTAAATACGGTGCCGGTGACAGGGAGCATGAGGAGGCTCCCGAAGAAGCGGATCACGAGGGAGAGACTCTTGAAAAGATTGATGCTGCCTCAGATACCCTTACCGTGGCGGCTTCCTATGATAACGTTATAACCCTGATGGGAGATACCCTTGAAAGCATCACCGATACGACCCTCTACGGCACAGGCACAGGAGGGCTGAATTCCGTGATCGCCATACTGGGACTTGCTTCCAGTATTGGTAATATGTATCTCTTAAGTAAAGGCGCTTCGGCCCTTTCCGCTGCGGACCATACAGCCCAGGCCCTGGGGGTTACAAGTGACTTTATCGGAAGTATTGCGGATTTTGTCCAGGGAGGGGCGGATATCGCAAGTAAATTCGTGGATCTGGGAGAAGCCGGAGATGTTGCGGGATTAGTGGAAGACACTGTGGTCCGTACCGCATCGGATGCCTTTTCCACCGTTTCCGGAGGGATACAGTTCTGCACGGGCTGCGTCACCATTGCAGCAGGAGCGCTCCAGACCGTATCAGGAGGGATCCAGCTTGCCAGAGCCCGGAGCACGAAAAATGATGTTAAACGTGCCGAAAAAAAGCTTGCCGATGCGCAAAAGAGGGCTAATCTCAGTCAGGAGGACAAAGACGACCAGGAAACCCTGAGAGCTTTCTTAAAGCATCAGAAGAATGTGGCTGCAGACCAGCAGGTTTCCGCAGGCGTCAGCATGGTAAGCGGTGCATTGAAGATGGTGGGCGGTGCCCTTACCGTGGCGGGGATCCTTGCTCCCGTGGGTGCCGGTCTGGCACTTCTCGGAACCCTTACAGACATCGGATTCGGTATCTTCTATGCAAGGAAGAGAAAGAATGCTACTATTAGAAAGGCCGTGGACGAGGCTCTGAAGACTGAGGACCATATGAAAGCCCTTAAAAACAGTTCTCCAGAAGCCGCGAAGATGAAGGACGACAAACTCCGTACAGTGGTGAGGCAGAAGCTTTTGGGAGAGCTGGGATATGCCACGGTGAAGGAAATGTTTGCGGATGTGAACAGAAAGACCGCGCATATGCTCTATGAAAGAGTATTTGAAAAAGGAAGCGCGGATCCGGATTACGATATGTATCTGGATGCCCTTAAATCCCTTGGAACAAAGATCCGTATCCCGAAGAACGCGGGAGATAAGCCCTTCCCCACGGAGGATGTGATCTATTCCAAGCTTATGGAATGATAAGAGAATATAAGATCCCGGAGGCTTGGGCTGCCGGGATCCCGGATCAAAATGAAATCTTACTGGATCGGAAAGCGTAATAATTACAGATTGACTATAAAGCGTTATCTTCTGGCATACAGAATGTCTCTGCCGGATGATGCCGACGTCATCACGGTCACTGACGATAATGGACAGCTCTGTGCTTTTTCCATTCTCTCAACGAACCGTGTTTTTTCCGATGTCCTCTTCTTCCTCGTATTTGAGAATTTCAGGAGGAAGGGTTTCGGGAGCTTCATGCTTTCCGAGATCATTGATTCCCTGAAGGAATCGGGGGTGAGCTTACTCCGCTGTCTGCTCCCCTTTGGTGAAGGCTTCCATGAGCTTTTTACCTCCCGGGGATTCGATATCTTCCCCGGACGGAAGGAGTACGGTGTGCCCTTCGGGGCTTTTCATTATTCCGAGACATATGTAAAGGCCATAGAGGGTAAGGACCCGGCTCATGCTGTTTCCGTTAAGGACTGTACCGAGGCGGAGAAGCTGGCTGTCAGGAATTACTTCAGAAAAAACGATATCAGCGATAAGATGGGCTATGACAGGGAATTGTCCGTTGTTTCCTTTGACAGGGGAAAGGTGGCGGCTGTCATGCTCTGCGAGAGAAAGCCCGGTACTGTAATGATCGAGATCCTCCGCCTTTCCGCGGAGAGCCCCAAATTTGCCTATCGCTGCTTCAGGGTTTTAGATTCCATTCTGACTTCCATGGGAGAAGAAACCTATTCCTGGACCGTGGTATTTGCCACAGGAGACGGGAAGGACCTGGAGCTTGCCAGATTCTTTTCCCGGGATCCCTCAATAGTAAAAGAGATCGTATGGGAAGAAACTGCGGTTTTGAATCTGCAGGTGTAACGCTGGCGGGGAAGGTACACGTGCACTTTCCCCTGTGTAGTGGCATCAGTAATTTAATGAGTTTTGAAGAAATGGACAAGGAGTTTTAAATTGAAAGACTTAAGATCATTTTTAGTGAAAAGCGGTCTGTCGCTTGGAGCCGCAGCATTTCTGACCTTCGCCGGAGCGGCCCATACCCCGCTTCTTTTATCGGTTTAAGCGGACGATTTCAGCGTAGATAATACCATGACCACCTGGGGAGACGATAATACCTACAATACCTACGTCGTGGACAGTGATGTTACGATAGATGGCCGCATAACGGTCAACGGGGATGTGACACTAAAGCTTAATGAAGGAAGGAAGCTTACTGCGCTAAAGGGCATCAGCGTTCAGGAGGGAAACAGCCTTCCCATCGAAGGTGACGGTATCCTCTATGCCGGGACAGAAAACGGGGAAAGCC